>JACCZJ010000396.1 GCA_013696065.1 Nocardioidaceae bacterium | reverse complement strand
TGTCCGACCGGTTCGCCGGCTCAGACGTCATACCGCGGCCGCCGCAGTGGGGTGGGTTCTTGGTGCGCCCGCATCTGATGGAGTTCTGGCAGGGTCGGCCCGGCCGGATGCACGATCGAATCCTGTTCAGCCGCTTGGACGATGACACCTGGCGAAAGCAACGGCTCGCCCCCTAGTCGCGTCGAGCAGCCGAAGTTTAGCCGACACGACGCCGACGAGAGTGGGCGAATCTTGGCGTGTCGACGGCAGGGGCGGGGTTATCTGCTGCGCACAGCCTCGTAGCGGGCCAGCGCCTCACGCCGCTCCTCCGCGTGATCGACGATGGGGTTGTGCGGCCGGTGCAGCTCATCGAGCGGACAGTCGCGCAACTCGGCCACATAGCGCTTGATATAGACACCCTGCGGATCGAACTTCTTGCCCTGGTCGATCGGATTGAAAACGCGGTAGTACGGCGCAGCATCGGTGCCGGAGCCAGCCACCCACTGCCAGCCGTGCTGGTTGGAGGCCCCGTCGGCGTCGACGAGCGAGTCCATGAAATATCGGGCCCCGTGCCGCCAGTCGATATGTAGGTCCTTGACGAGGAAGCTCGCCACGATCATCCGAACTCGGTTGTGCATCCAGCCCTCGGCACGCAGCTGCCGCATGCCGGCGTCGACGATCGGGAAGCCGGTGCGCCCTTCCTGCCAGGCCACGAACTGGTCCCCGGGCTCGTCATAGGCCATCGCGGCCAGCTGGGGGCGGTAATACTCGGTCGCCGAGTCCGGTCGGCGCGCCAGCACGTCGGCGTAGAACTCGCGCCAGGCGAGCTCGGTTCGAAAGCGGTCGACGGCCTTCTCCGGGGCATCGGACAACGCCAAGTCGGCCAACATCGTGCGCGGGTGGATCTCGCCCCACTTGAGGTGCACCGACATCCGTGATGTGGCGTCGAGATCTGGCCGGTTTCGGTCGACGTCGTATGTCGCCAGGCCGTGACTCGCAAACGCCCGCCACTTGGTCAAGGCCGCCTCCTCACCCGCCGTCGGAAGGGTGATCCCGTCCGGGACCCGCGCTTCGGGGAGCGAAGCCGACTCGTAGGACCAGTCCCACTTGACCTGGCTGGGCGCCTCCACTGGTGCCCGCCAGCCGTGGTGTCGCCACGCCGTGGCGAACGGGGTGAAGACCTGGTAGCTGTTCCCCTGTTGGTTGAGCACGCGACCAGGCGCAACGGCATACGGTGAACCCACCCGCACGAGTGGAACCGCGACGTCGTGCAGATTTCGCTGCACGTCCGCGTCGCGCTTCGTCCCGTAAGGGCCGTAATCGGCAGCGATGTACACATTGCTCGCGCCCGCCTCTGCCACGACCCGCGCAACCTCCTGCGCCGGATCCCCGCACCGGACGACCAGACCACCGATCTGCGCGCGCAGCGACTCCAGGCTGGCGAGCAGGTACGCCTGGCGCGGGCGCCCGGCGGAATCCCACAGGCGCGGGTCTAAGACGAAGAGAGGCAGCACGGTGTCCCCCGAAGCCGCCGCCTCGAGCAGCGCCGGGTTGTCTCCAAGCCGCAAGTCGCGGCGAAACCACATGACAGAACAAGCCATCTGTCCATCCTGCAGTAAACGTAGGCAGGGGGCCGCATGGCTGGCGTAGCCGGGCTGTAGCCGGCGGCGCTTGGGTTAATCTCGGCAGTGCGCCACAATGACGGCGGGGATTTCCCGTGGCGCAGCAGCCGACGTGTCAACGTACAGGTGGATATCAGGCGTGACGGACCTTATCGACACTACGGAGATGTATCTCCGCACGATCTTCGAACTCGAAGAAGAGGGCATCCGGCCCCTACGCGCCCGCATCGCCGAACGGCTGCACCAGTCCGGGCCTACGGTGAGCCAGACGGTGGCTCGGATGGAGCGCGACGGATTGCTCACTGTCGAGGGCGACCGGCATCTTGAGCTCACCGACGAAGGTCGACGACTTGCCACCCGAGTCATGCGTAAGCACCGGCTCGCCGAGCGGCTGCTCATCGACGTGATCGGTCTCGATTGGGAGCATGTCCACGCCGAGGCCTGCCGATGGGAGCACGTCATGTCGGAGACCGTTGAGCGCCGACTGCTCGAGATCCTCGACCATCCGACGGTGTCGCCCTACGGCAATCCGATCCCGGGATTGGCCGAACTCGGCGAGGGCAACCTCGGGGAGGGCTTCCTCGACGGAGTGGTGCCGCTCGACCAGGTGGCCGGCACGGAAGAACAACGAGTCGTCATCGGACGGATCGCTGAACCGATCCAGACCGACTCGGAGTTGATGTCGGTATTGCACAGAGTCGGCGCCCTGCCGGGCAAGGTCGTGACCGTGGCCCGTGGCGCTGTCGGAGTGCTGGTCGGCAGCGGAGGCGAGTCCGCGGAGATCGGCGGCGAGGCTGCCTCCCACTTGTTCGTGCGCCGTCTTTGAGCCGGTTTCGACCGTCCGCAGCCAAGACATTCGAAGGGCTGCCTCGCGAAGTCGCCGTCCTGGTCGCGGTTGCCGTGGCAGTCGCCATCGGTTTCGGTGTGGTCGCGCCAGCCATTCCCGAGTTCGCGCGATCGTTCGGAGTCGGCAAGACAGCCGCCGGCGCCGTCATCTCAGCATTCGCGTTCATGCGGTTTGTGTCGGCTCTGGGAGGCGGCAAGCTCGTCGACGCGTTTGGCGAACGCATCATCTTGTCCACTGGCATCGGGATCGTTGCCGTCTCGACCGGGCTCGCTGGTCTCTCCCAGAACTACGAGCAGTTGCTGATCCTGCGTGGAGTCGGGGGCGTCGGGTCTGCCATGTTCACCGTGGCAGCCAGTTCGCTGCTGTTGAGGGTGGTCGACGGCGGCAGTCGGGGGCGTGCTACCGGCTTGTTTCAGTCGGGCTTCCTCATCGGCGGGCTCCTGGGTCCGCTGGCCGGAGGCTTCCTCACCGACTACTCGCTGCGGCTGCCCTTTTATGTGTATGCCGTCTCGCTGATCGCAGCGGGTTCGATTGGCGCGGTCTTCCTGCGCAGTGCCGCGCACAGAGACAGCCATGAGCAGGACGAGACGTCGACGACATCGTCCGACGGGCGGCAGCAGGCGCCCACGCGGGAGACCGCCACCTCACTATCCGAGGCGTTCGCGCATCGTGGCTATCGGGCGGCCGTCATCGTCAACTTCGCCATCGGTTGGGCGCTCTTCGGAGTACGCATGAGCCTCATTCCGTTGTTCGTCACCGAGGCGATGGAGCTACGGGTGCTGTGGGTGGGGGTGGGTTTCCTGTGCTCATCGTTGGCTCAGGCAGGCTCTCTCGTCTTCGCGGGACGGTTCGTCGACCGGGTGGGACGTAGGCCAGCCATGGTCATCGGTTGCCTGGTGGTGGCTTTGTCGCTGCTGTCCCTCGCTGTGACGACAGCTCTCCCGGTGTTCTTGTTCGCGATGGTGGCGTCGGGGGTCGGAGGAGCATTCATCGGTACGGCGCCGGGAGCTGTCGTCGGAGATGTGATGCAAGGTCGTGGCGGCAAGGTGGTGGCGGTGTTCCAGATGGCGTCAGACGCCGGCGCCATCGTCGGGCCACTCGTGGCCGGCTGGCTCGCCGACTCCATCTCCTTCAACGCGGCCTTCGCGGCATCCGCAGCCGTGTTGTTCGCCGCCACGTGGACCTCGTGGCGGATGCCAGAGACACTCGTCGCTACGAGCGACCGATACCCTGACTCGACGGTCGAGGGGGAGGTGCCGCAACGGTGATACGGCGGACGCCCGACAGTGCACGGCAAGCAGTTGCCGCGCTCGCTGCGTCCTGTCTCCTGCTCTCAGCGTGTAGCGATCGCGAGACCGACGAGGTGAAGCCAGCCCCCACCCCGGGCCCGGGACCGGGGAAGTGCGAGACGCTCACCCTCGCCTACGACCCGGGCAAAGGCTACGAGGCGAGTGCCTTCGTCGTAGGTCAGATCGCTGAATCGGAGCTGGGCTGCGAGGTGGTGTATCGCAAGACGACATCTCGTCAGGCCTGGCGGCTGGTGGCGCGTGGGCGGGCCGATGCCTATCTCGATGCCTACGGAAACGAAGACCTCCGGGCGAGGCTCGCACGCCGGAAGGGGCCGGTGACGGTGGTAGGCCCGAACGGTGTGCGTGGGGGGGTCGACTTTCTCATCCCGGCCTTCATGTACGAGCTCGGATTGCAGACCTCGCGCGACCTCGGCGACGTGACCCGGGTCGGTTGGGGGAGTACCCCACCCCTCATCTCGACCCTGCCTGAGTTGTTGCCTCTTGCCGAAGCCGCCGTGGCTTCTTTGGGCCTCGAGTATGAAGTGCTGGATTACACGGCGATCGATTCCACAGCCACCATGAGCGACCTGTTCACCCTTCCCATCTCTGACAACACCCGCAAGCTGCCCAACGTGTACTTGGTCGTCGGTCCACGGAGTCTGCTGGCGGTCGACCCCGGACGCCAGGTCGTCGACCTTCCGGATTCGGCAGCGAGCGAGTGCGCTCCCGACGCAGCCTCGACTCTGTGCTCGCTGAGTGACTTCACCTACATCAAGATCGTCAGCACGG
>JACCZJ010000383.1 GCA_013696065.1 Nocardioidaceae bacterium | reverse complement strand
GTGGTGACGTGGGCTGCTTGGCCGTTCCACCGGGCAGCGGCGGTCAATCTCCGTCATGGAGCGACCACCATGGACACTCTGATCAGTCTCGGTGTCCTCGCCGCTACGGGCTGCTCGCTTAACGCCTTGTTCTTCGGCGGTGCTGGCGACCCCGACATGCGGATGCCGTTCGAGTTGTGGGGATCGACAGGTCGGTATCGAGCAGAGCTCTATCTCGAGGTGGCCGCCGGTGTCACGACCTTCATCCTGGCTGGCCGCTACCTCGAGGCGCGCGCCAAACGCCAGTCCGGAGCGGCGCTGCGGGCTTTGATGTCGTTGGGCGCCAAGGACGTCGCCGTCCTGTACGACGGTGAGAGTGGGCGGATCGAGTCGCGTGTCCCCATAGAGCAGGTGAAGGTGGGCGATCAGTTCGTCGTCCGCCCGGGGGAGAAGGTCGCTACCGATGGCGTCGTGGTCTCGGGCTCGAGTGCCATCGACACGTCCTTGCTCACCGGGGAATCGCTGCCAGCAGAGGTGTCCGAGGGCGACGCGGTGGTGGGGGCCACGGTCAACGTAGGCGGGCGGCTAGTGATACGCGCAACTCGGGTAGGCGCCGACACACAGCTGGCTCAGATGGCCCGGCTGGTCGAGGCCGCTCAGTCAGGAAAGGCTGAAGTGCAGCGCCTTGCTGACCGGGTGTCGGGGGTCTTTGTGCCTTTCGTGCTCGGTTTGGCGGTGGTCACCGCCGTGTGGTGGGGCGCCACCGGCGCCGAAGCCGAGACGGGCTTTAGTGCCGCCGTGGCGGTGCTGATCATTGCCTGCCCGTGCGCCCTGGGACTCGCCACCCCGACGGCTCTGCTGGTGGGGACCGGTAGGGGAGCCCAGATGGGGATCTTGATCAAAGGACCGGAGGTGCTGGAGTCCACCCGTCGCGTCGACACCATCGTCTTGGACAAGACCGGCACCGTGACGACGGGCCAGATGAGTGTGCGAGCGGTGCTGGCTGCACCTGGCGAGACCGAGGCTGAGGTGCTGCGGATGGCCGGCGCCCTCGAGGCGGCGTCAGAGCATCCGGTCGCGCGAGCGGTGGTGTCAGCTGCCCGGACCTCGGTCGGCGCGGCCGCGCCAACGGAGCTGCCTCATGTCGAAGACTTCGCCAATGCGGCCGGGCTGGGGGTCACCGGTGTGGTGGAGGGGCACGCGGTGGCTGTCGGTCGCCATACCTTTGTGCTGGCCCAGTTGGGGGGCTCGGCCCCACCGTCCGCTGAAACAGTGCCTGTCACGTTGAACGAGGGCGCTCGCGCGGGCGAGGATGCGGGGCAGACCGTGGTGTGGGTTGGCTGGGCGGGCCGGGTGCGAGGAGCGGTCGTTGTCGCTGACTCCGTCAAGCCCACGTCGTCAGAAGCCGTAGCCGGCTTCCGGGCTCTCGGCCTGACACCGGTGCTGTTGACAGGAGACAACGCCGCCGCCGCCCGTCACGTCGCCACCCAGGTGGGCATCGACTCGAGCAGTGTGATCGCCGAGGTGCTGCCCGTCGACAAGGTTGCGGAGGTGCAACGGCTGCAGCAGGAGGGCCGGGTGGTGGCCATGGTCGGCGATGGTGTCAACGATGCGCCCGCTCTGGCGCAGGCCGACCTCGGACTGGCCATGGGTACCGGAGCCGATGTGGCCATGGAGGCGAGCGATCTGACCTTGGTGCGAGGTGACTTGCGAGTGGCGGTGGACGCGATTCGCCTGTCGCGGTCGACCTTGAGAACCATTAAGGGCAACCTGTTTTGGGCCTTCGCCTACAACGTCGCGGCCCTGCCGCTGGCCGCTGCTGGCCTGCTCAACCCCATGTTGGCCGGAGCATGTATGGCGCTGAGCAGTCTGTTCGTCGTCGCCAATAGCTTGCGCCTGAGAGGCTTCGAGCCGCGGTGCTCCAGTTCGTCCTGAGGCGAATCCGCATTGGGTCTATTGACACTCCTTTGATGTAAGTGCCTTACTGACAAGGTGAGCAGGCAGCCATCACGTTTCCCGGCGATCTCGGCGAGGAAATGGACTTCCCCGGCTCCGTTCGCGAGCAGCGGGCTCGAGTCACCGAATATCCGCCCGGGGTTCGGTTCGGAAGCTGCTGTCCCCCTACTGCTTCTCGCTGTGGCCGCAGGCGCGTGGTGGTTAACCGTGCGGCAGTCCGCGGAGATGACCGTTGCCACCTCGGCCACCGGCGGTATGCCGGGCATGGATATGGCGACCGGCGAGATGGGGCTATCGCTGGGTGCTTTTCTCATCGCCTGGGCCGCCATGATGGCCGCCATGATGCTTCCGGCGGTGACCCCTGTGGTGCGTCTCTACGCGCGGGCCGCAGCGGCAGGACGGGTGGCGCCCGCTGGGTACTTCGTTTCTGGATACCTCGCTATCTGGCTTCTCAGCGGTCTGCCCGCCTACCTTCTGTGGCGGGTTATGGGCATGCCCCTCATGGAGGCCGAGCCCTGGGCTTTGCGCGTCGCTGGAGCGACGTTGGTGGCAGCCGGCATATACCAGCTTTCTCCTCTGAAACGGGCTTGTCTTCGGCATTGCCGCTCGCCTATGTCGTTCTTCATGCGGGGAGGTCGCCGGCTCGCTCGTCCCGCCGGTGCGACGTGGGCGGGCACCGTGCACGGGCTTTTCTGCTTCGGCTGCTGCATCGGTCTCATGCTGGTGCTCGTCATCACCGCGGCAATGCAACCTCTGTGGGCAGCGGTGATCGCTGCGGCGGTCTTCGTCGAACGCACCGTCCGCTGGGGCGAATCTTTCTCGATGCTCGTGGCCTTGGGGCTGACCACCCTCGGGGGCGCAGCACTCACCTATCCTGCCTTCGCGGCAGCACTCATCCAAGGAGTCTGACCATGACCGTAACCGACACACAAACCGCTACCAAATGGGCGCTCAAGGGGGTCGGGTACGAATACTGCAACTGCAACCCCGGCTGCACCTGCAACTTCAGTGGCTTCCCCACGTCCAGTGACGGCAGCTGTAAGGCCGTGGTCGCCAACGTTGTTACCGAGGGCCGCTGCGGGGACGTGGATCTTGCGGGCGTCACCGCGGTAGCCGTGATCGATTGGCCCAGAGCCATCCACGATGGTGGGGGCAAGGCCGTCTTCGTGGTAGCTCCCGATACCAGCGACGAACAGGTCGACGAGCTCAGCCAGATCTATACCGGTCAACTCGGTGGAGAGCCCTGGTCCATCCTGGCCACCACGTTCGAGGTCGTCGGTCTGACCAAGGCCACCATCACCGTCGACGATCGGGGCATCGACTCCAGCGTCGAGATAGACGGCATTGGCCGCGCGGACGGACGTTCACTGCGCAATCCGGTGACTGATGAAAAGCACGAAGCGCACATCGTGATGCCCGATGGCTTCATCTGGAATGACGGCCTTTGTGGTGTCGGCTCCTTTAACGTTGCCACCGAAGGTATCCAGCTGGACTTCAGCGACACCAACTGGATCCGCTACGACTTCGACTGGACCAACTGACACCGCCCACAATCGAACTCTTCCTGGTCTCATTGCACCTGCCGATCCGCCGTGGCTTGCTGAGACGATTGCCAAACGGCCCTAGGCGCCGGGGTAGGTGCCGAAGCTCCAAGGGTTTCCCTCCGGGTCCCGGATGGCGAACTCACGGCTGCCGTAAATCCTGCTCGGTGAGCTCCTGGGTCACGGTGACGCCAGCCCGGATCACTCTGGCGTACAACGTGTCAGGGGCGTCGGTGACGACATAGGTCGAGCCTTGACCGGCGCTGCTGGGCCAGTCCGCCGACTCACGCTCAGAACCAAGCATGATGCCGCCTCCGAGCGGCCACCTCAGTTCGGCGTGGCTCACCTGGTCAGAGCTCTCCGTGTCGGTAGAGACGACAGTCGACTCGAACCCCAACACGGTGGTCAGGAATTCGATCGCCGCCTTGGCGTCGCGATAGCGCAACGTGGGCCAGACGCCGACGGGTGGCTTCACATCGGGGAACTGAGGTGCGCTGGTATTAGCTGTTTCTGTCATAGCGACACCTTCTCAGCCAGGCGCGTCGGCGTCTTGAAGGAATGGGAACTCCTCGCGCAGCCACTCTTTAGGCGAATAGCCCGTCATCTCGCGCCAGTCTCGCGGCAAGTGCGCTTGGTCGGCGTACGACGACTGAGCGGCAACGAGGGAGAGGCTGGCGCCCCGGACGAGCAACGCCCGCGCGCGCTGCAAGCGCGCTACCCTCGCCAGCTGTTTGGGCCCGAGCCCGAACTCCTGCTTGATTGCGTGCTGAGGTGTCGCCGGCTCCAGCCCAGGTCGTCCGCCAAGTCAGCAACAGCCACCGCGCCGTCGTAATGCGTGAGCTGATTCCACGTCCACGTCCACGCCAGCTCCGGTCGCACGTCGCCGACGGTGTCGCTGCGTCGGTCGGCGATCGCCAGCAGCATCTCCTCAAGCTTTTGGAACCGCAGAGCCCAGGTTGGTTGGCCAGCGATGAGAACATGCCACTCCATCGCCGCCGGGCCGAGGGGCGACATGAAGTCCCGCGGCGACTGTCCAGTAACGATCCCGCGCTTGCTCATCGCCTAGCCAGCCGAGGTCGACGGGCTCGTCGAAAGCCAGTACGACTGTCATGACCGGGGACGGGAGCCCACGGTGCGCGCCAGGTGCGCGGAGTTGGTGTGGTAGCCGTAGCAGCGACTGACGAGCTCACGCAACGCCGGATGAGGTCGCGCCATGATGAAGCTCTGTTGTGACAAAGTCTGCGCCTTCACCCTCGCGGAGGCCATAGGGACAGCGTACGTCGACCCCGCCGACGGGGCGGAGGGCTTTGAGCGACTCCGGACTTAGTGCGAGCGCGTCGGGGTTGATTAGCACACGTTGGGCCGTCAGCATGAAACAGGGACTAGCCCGGAGCAAACGAGCAGCACGAGGAGTCGGTCAAGGTGACACGTACACGCCCTTGGGTGAGCACATGAGTTGGATCGGTCCGGCGGGCAAGAAGGCGTTGAAGTATGGACCGCAGGCTCAGCTGTTGTGGAAACATGCTGCGAAGCCAGCGACCACGGCAGCGCAGCAGGCCATCGCCTCCTTCGCTTCCCGCCGCACAGCGCTCAACCACGCCGACACCGTCATAGAAGGGGCCTTGCTCAACGTATTCCACGAGGGTCGAGAGCACTGGGTGGTATTCAGCAAGGGATCTCCGGTCGCGGTTTATCCGCCTCTCGTCGGCGGCCAAGGTGTCGGACAGCTTGCAGCGCTCATCGAGCACGTCGACCTCTCGAAGAAGATGACCCCTGATCAGGTGCGGGCCCGGCTGGCCGAGCAGTCCAAGCGTCAACAGGTCATCAATGTCGCTGCCCGCCTCAAGGGGCAGGCTCGGCGACGGCGCGAGGGCTTCGACTGAACTGGAACCTCGTGGTCAGCGGTGACTACAGATGTGGCGGCAAGATTTGGTGAAAGCTGAACCCGGCGGCTGAAACAATACCGACATGAGCCCCCCCGTCGCGGTCGTGACGATGCTTGCTGTCGTGATCTTGGTCAGCGCTGCATCGCGGCGCCTTCCGCTTCCGGCACCGCTCGTCTTGACGGTCGTCGGGGTCATCGCCTCGTTTCTGCCGGGGGTTCCTGACTTCGAGCTCAGCCCGGAGCTGGTGCTGATCGTTTTCCTGCCGCCACTCCTCTACGCGGCGGCGCTGAACACCTCCCTCATCGACTTCCGCCGCAACGTGCGACCCATCGCCTTGCTCTCGGTTGGTCTCGTGATCGTCAACACGGCCGTGGTGGGTTTGGTGGTGTGGTGGCTGCTGCCGGTCCCGGCAGCAGCGGCGTTCGCGCTCGGTGCCGTGGTCGCGCCGCCCGACGCGGTGGCAGCCACCGCGATCGCACGTCGGGTCGGTATGCCGCGGCGGCTGATGAGCATCCTGCAAGGCGAGAGCCTTGTCAACGACGCCACCGCGCTGGTGGCGCTGCGCTCGGCGATCGCAGCTGGTTCCATCACCGTCTGGGAGGTGGGCCTGGACTTTCTAATCACCGCGGTCGGCGGCATCGCCGTGGGTGTTGTGGTGGCGGTTCTCACCGGCCGCCTGCGCTTCTACGTCAAGGACGAGGTCACCGACACTGCCATCTCGATCGTCACACCGTTCGTCTCCTACCTCGTCGCGGAGGAGTTCCATTGGTCTGGGGTGCTCGCGGTCGTCATCACCGGTTTGCTGCTCAGTCACAAGTCCCATCTGATGCAATCAGCTTCATCACGAGTCCACGAGAAGACCAACTGGGCGACGTTCGAGTTCATCCTCGAGAACACGGTGTTCTTGCTGATTGGTCTGCAGGTGGTCCGGATCGTCGAGGCGGCGGGTGCCAGTGAACTGCCGGCCCGAGACATCGTCGTCGCATGTGTCGCGGTCCCACTCACGGTCATCGTGGTGCGACCAATCTGGGTGTTCCCGGCCACCTACCTGCCGCGTCTGATCCCAGCTGTCAGAGCCAAAGACCCGTTCCCGCCGTGGACCCACCCTGCTGCGGTGTCATGGGCTGGAATGCGCGGCGTCGTCACCTTGGCAGCGGCCTTTATCTTGCCGCCGGAGACCCCCCATCGCGAGGTTTTGATTCTGATCGCCCTCATCGTCGTCGCAGTGACCTTGCTGGTGCAGGGGTCCACGTTGCCCTGGGTTCTGAGACATCTCCGCCTGGGCGGGCCGGACCCCGCCGAGGACGCGCTCCAAGCGGCAAGCGTGCAACAGCGGGCGGCAGCAGCCGGGCTGGCGCGTCTCGAGGAGGTGGTTACCGACTCGGACCGCACCGAGGTCGTCGACCGGGTACGACGCCGCAGCTCCGAGCTGTCGGAGGCCATGTGGGAGCGGCTGGGCAGTTCCGATGAAACTCCAAGCCGCGCATACGCACGACTGCGCGTCTCGACCATCGCCGCTGAGCGGGAAAAGCTGATCGAGCTCCGCAACGAAGGGCTGGTGCCCGACGACATCCTCCGTGACGTCATGCATACCATCGATGTCGAGGAAACCGTCCTCGACCTCCACGACACGTGGGGTGGAGAGCAGCGTGATGAGGCTTTGACCGCACCAGCGTCCCACGCCGGCTGCGAGCACATTCGCAGCCTCGACGGCACGCCAAAGCCGACCAGCCCCGACGGCTGCGAAAAATGCCTGGCGGAAGGCACCGACTGGGTGCACCTTCGCCTGTGTATGACGTGCGGATACGTCGGATGCTGTGACTCGTCTCCCAACAGGCACGCCTCTGGCCACTACAGCGAAACGGACCACACGGTGATCAGAAGCTTTGAGCCGGGCGAGGCCTGGCGATGGTGCTACGCCGACGAGGTCCTGGGTTAGGTGAGGTGGGAACGAGAGGCGGCCACGACCTCGTCAAAGAGCATTCGATCTAGGGTGGCGCCCTCCCGCCGTACCTGGTCTGGGTCGACGGTGAGCAGCCGGTTGAGTCGAACCTCACTGGGACGGCCGCTGCTGTCCCATTCTCCAGAGCCGACATCCATCCAGTAGCGACCCCACTTTGCCTCGTCTTCGGCGTCGACGTCATGGTCTTGGCTCGACAACATCAAGCCGCCGAGCTGGTTGCCGAGCCGGCCAATGATCAACACAGGCCTGTCCTTGCCTTGCGAAGGGTCGTCCTCGTAGGGCACACACGTCCAGACAACCTCTCCGGGGTCGGGCTGCCCGTCGGGAGTGGGCGAGTACTCGATCTGAAGCTCGCCTGCGGCGGCTGGGGAGCTCGCGGCATCGTCGGCCACCCCTTCATTGGGCGTCGGAGCAGCGGCGAACGGTGGCGGCGGCTCTGTTGGTCGCTGCTGGCGCTTGCGCACCTGCTGAGTGACGACCAACGCGACCTTGCGTCCGAGAGAACTCAACAACATATCGGCAGAGTAGCCGTTGAGCGCAGGCAGTGGCCCGGATCGAATTTCACGAGGAACCAAGTGGACAGCTTTCCGCTTCTATGCTGGACGAGCCATGCCGGAGCTCTCTGCACCAGTCGACGACGTGCACCAGCTGCATATCTCCTTCCCCGAAGAGCTGCCGGTCTCTGCCCGCAAGGACGACATCGCAGCCGCCATCAGCGAGCACCAGGTCGTGATCGTGGCGGGGGAGACCGGAAGCGGCAAGACCACTCAGCTGCCGAAAATCTGCCTGGAGCTCGGTCGGGGACGAGACGGCCACGTCATCAGCCACACTCAACCCCGACGAATCGCAGCCCGCACCGTCGCCGAACGTATCGCGGAGGAGTTGGGCACCGAGCTCGGGCAGGTCGTCGGATACAAGGTCAGATTCACCGACCGGTCCAGTGATTCGACCATGCTCAAGGTGATGACGGATGGCATCCTGCTCGCCGAAATCCACCGTGACCGCAACCTTCGCCGATACGACACGATCATCGTGGACGAGGCGCACGAGCGCAGCCTCAACATCGACTTCATCCTCGGGTACCTCAAGCAGCTGTTGCCCCGTCGGCCAGACCTCAAGGTCATCATCACGTCGGCGACTATCGACCCGCAGCGGTTCTCCGCCCACTTCGACGACGCTCCCATCATCGAAGTGTCGGGCCGGACCTACCCGGTCGAGGTCCGCTACCGCGAGCTTGAGGAGGACCAGACGCAAGGGATCACCGAGGCCGTCTCAGAATTGATGCGCGAAGGTCCTGGAGACATCCTCGTGTTCGTGTCCGGTGAACGCGAGATCCGTGATGCCACCGATGCCCTCAAGCAACTCCAGCCCGGGTCACGGGCAGGCAGTGGCAGGTCTCCCAACGATTTCGACATCCTTCCGCTCTACGCCCGGCTCTCCTCGGCCGAACAGCACCGCGTCTTCGCGCCACATGCAACCCGTCGAGTGGTCCTCGCCACCAACGTGGCGGAGACGTCGCTGACGGTCCCCGGCATTAGGTATGTCGTCGACACTGGCCTGGCTCGGATCTCGCGTTTCAGCGCACGTACCAAGGTGCAACGGCTCCCAATCGAACCCATCTCGCAGGCTAGCGCCGATCAGCGCAAGGGACGGTGTGGACGAGTCGCTGACGGGATCTGCATCCGGCTGTACGGCGAAGAGGACTTCGAGGCTCGGCCGGCGTTCACCGATCCGGAGATCCTGCGGACCAATCTGGCCTCGGTCATCCTCCAGATGACGGCCCTTGATCTCGGAGACATGGCCCGCTTTCCGTTCTTGGAGCCACCCGACAAGCGCGCTGTGCAAGCGGGCACGCAGTTACTGGAGGAGATCGGGGCGATCACGACGGCTCCCCCGAAGCGGCGTGGGCGCCGATCTCAACCAGCAGGGGTGGGTACGACGACCAGCGACCGCCGTACCCCCGCTCCTGACGTTGCGCCCCGGCTCACCTCGATTGGGCGCAAGCTCGCTCAGCTGCCGGTCGATCCGCGACTCGGTCGTATGGTTCTCGAAGCAGACACCAACGGCTGCCTGCGTGAAGTCGTCACGATCGTGGCGGCCCTCTCGATTCAAGACCCGCGCGAGCGACCGACCGAGCAGCAGGAGCTAGCCGACCAGAAACACCGGAGGTTCGCCGACGCCGACTCCGACTTCGCCGGGTTGCTCAACCTGTGGCGTTATGTCAAGGAGCAGAAGGGCGAGCGTTCGTCGAGCGCCTTTCGGCGGATGTGCAAGTTGGATTTCCTCAACTATCTGCGGATCCGAGAGTGGCAGGACCTCGACGCTCAGCTGCGGGAGGCGGCTAAGCAGCTGGGGTTGAAGCTCAATTCGACACCCGCCGCGGCCGAGGCCATCCATCTTTCACTGCTCGCGGGGCTGCTTTCGCACATCGGCATGCGGGATCCGGAGAAGCGCGACTACCTCGGCGCGCGCGGCGCGCGGTTCTCGATCTTCCCCGGCTCGGCGCTGTTCAAGAAGCAGCCCGCCTTCGTGATGGCAGCGGAGCTGGTCGAGACCGCCCGGTTGTGGGGGAGAGTCAACGCACGCATCGAACCAGAGTGGGCGGAGTCGATCGCGGCGCATCTGGTCAAGCGCAGCTATAGCGAGCCGCACTGGGAAAAGAAGCAGGGCGCAGTCATCGCGCTCGAGAAGGTGACGCTTTATGGCGTGCCGATCGTCACCGAACGGAAGGTCAACTACGGCCGCGTCGACGCCGAAGCGGCCCGAGAGATTTTTATCCGCCACGCCCTGGTGCAAGGGGAATGGATCACGCAGCATCAGTTCTTCGCGCACAACCAGGCGTTGCTCGAGGAGGCAGCGGAGCTCGAACACCGGGCCAGACGTCGAGGCATCGTCGTCGACGACGAGACGATCTTCGACTTCTACGATCAGCGGGTCGGACCGGACGTGGTTTCGGTCGCCCACTTCGACTCCTGGTGGAAGCAGGCTCGACGCGAACACCCCGACCTGCTGACGTTCTCGCTCGAGATGCTTGTGCATGACTCCGCTGCTGACTACTCCAGCGACGACTTCCCCGATGTATGGCGACACGATGGTGCCGCGTTGCCACTGGCCTATCAGTTCGAGCCAGGCACCGAGACCGATGGCGTCACAGTCGACATACCGGTGACGGCTCTGCAGCAGGTCGAGAGCGAGGACTTCTCGTGGCCGGTGCCGGGCCTGCGGGAGGAACTCGTGATCGCTCTGATTCGTTCACTGCCCAAGCCGCTGCGGGTCAATTTCGTGCCTGCGCCTGACCATGCCCGGGCCTTCTTGGCCGCGGGCACCCCGGGGGCAGAGCCATTGCTGGAGGCGCTCGAACGACATCTGCGGCGCACCACAGGCACCGTGGTGCAGCGCGGTGACTGGGCACTCGACAAGGTGCCAGCTCACCTGCGCTTGTCGTTTCGGGTGGTGACCGAAGGCGGCGATGTGCTGGGTGCAGGCAAGGATCTGGACTCGCTGCGAGGCGAGCTGCGGACATCAATGGGGGAAGCGATCTCCTCGGCTGCCGCAACGGTCGAGCGGCAGGGCATCACCTCATGGGATTTCGGCACTTTGCCGGAGGTCTTCACCCGGACCCGAGCCGGCCATGAGGTGAA
The DNA here is from genome assembly GCA_013696065.1 of Nocardioidaceae bacterium. Taxonomy (GTDB): domain Bacteria; phylum Actinomycetota; class Actinomycetes; order Propionibacteriales; family Nocardioidaceae; genus JACCZJ01. The sequence continues at coordinate 2,084 of JACCZJ010000383.1, read as the reverse complement.
GGGTTATCCGGCGCTGGTCGACGAAGGAGACTCCGTCTCGATCAGAGTCTTCGGCAGTGAGGGCGAGCGAGATGCGGTCACGAGGCTCGGATTGCGCAAGCTCGTGATCCTGGCTATCCCGTCTCCGGGTGCTCGCCTGGTCAAGGAGCTAGACAATGCCGCGAAGTTGGTGCTCGGGCTCAGCCCTCATGGCAGCGTCACCGCGCTGATGGATGACTGCCATTGCGCCGCTGTGGATTTTCTGATCGGCAGCCAGGTCGGCCTCGACGCTGGTCCGGGGTGGGACAGTGAGGACTTCGGAGCCCTCGTCGCTCAGGTGCGCTCTGAGTTGGACACGCAGGTCCAGCACGCTGTGGGGCTGGCTCGACTTTCTCTGGCGGCCGCCCACGAAATCGACCGTCGCCTCTCCGGCCGAGCCGAGCTCGCGATGCTGCCCGCGTTGTCAGATCTGAAGGGACAGTGGTCGCGGCTGGTCTATCCGGGCTTCGTCGCCGACGCGGGACTCGAGGCGTTGTCGAACTACCCGAGATACCTCGCTGCCATGGGTCAGCGACTCGACAAGCTGCATCAAGACACGCGTCGCGACGCCGTGCTGATGGCCCAGGTGGCCGACGTACAGGCGTCATACCTGCATCAGTTGAATGCCTTGCCGCCAGCCGTGCCTCCGGGACCGGCACTGCGGCAGATCAGGTGGCTGCTCGAGGAATTGCGGGTCAGCCTCTGGGCGCAGCAGCTGACCACGCCGCGGCCCATCTCGGTCAAGCGCATCGCGCGTGCGCTGCATGACTTGTAGCGCGCAGTCGCACTCTCGCGCCTATTGGGCGTGCCGCCCGCGCCGAAACTGCACCTGGCTAATACTGTTCGGCATGGGCTAGAGGAGGTCTCAGATGACGGATGCGAAGAGCGCAGCGCAGCAGGTGGAGAACAGCGAGTGGCTTGAGCGTCTCGTACGCGTCGGGCTCATCGCCTATGGCATCGTGCATCTGTTGATCGCCTATCTCGCGCTACAGCTGGCGTTCGGTCAGAGCGAAGGGGCGCCCAGCCAACAAGGCGCCCTCCAGGAGGTCGCCCAAAAGTCGTACGGCACCCTGCTGTTGTGGATCATCGCGCTCGGGTTCCTCGCGCTTGCGATCTGGCAATTCTTCGACGCGTTATGGGGCCACCGCAGTGAGGACGGCGGCAAGCGCACCTTCAAACGAGTCGGATCGGCAGGGCGGGTCGTGGTGTATCTCGCTCTCGGTTTCAGCGCCGCCAAGAGCGCCCTCGGGGAGCAATCGAAGTCGAACGAGGACCACCTCACGGCTCAGGTCATGGAGCTCCCGCTAGGACGGCTGATCGTCGGTGCCGCTGGCCTTGGCGTCATCTTCATCGGTGGCTACCTGGTGTCGAAGGCTGTGCGCACGTCGTTCGACAAAGACCTGCAAAGCCAAGCCACATCCGGTTCCACGGGTACGACGGTCGTGCGGCTAGGACAGGCCGGCTACACCGCCAAAGGAGTAGCCCTCGCCATCGTGGGTGCGCTCCTGGTCTGGGCCGCATGGACCTATGACTCCAAGAAGGCTGGAGGACTCGACGTGGCGCTACGCACCTTGCTCGATGAATCGTTTGGGCCCTGGCTACTGGCGGTCGTGGCCGTCGGTATCGGCTGCTTCGGTGTCTACTGCTTCTTCTGGGCTCGTTACGCCGACACCAACTCCTAGCTCAGACCGCTGCAGGAGCGGCGGGGGCGTCGTTGATCTCCTCATGCTTGACGTTGAGGAAGAGGAACGCGAGCAGCGCACCAACCCAAATCATGGCGGCACCGACGATGAACGCGTACGTCGACCCGTGGGCAAAGGCCACCTGCCCGATGGCTTCCGTCAAGGCTGTCTGCTCTGCCTCGGTCGCCGGTTGGGTCGCCTGGGCGGAAATACTCTGAACCGCCGCGCCGATCTCCCGACCTTTGTCGGCCGCCGCATTGATGGCGACGGTGCTCAGAATCGCCAGTCCCAGCGAGCCGCCCACCTGTTGCATGGCGTTCAGTACTCCCGATCCGATGCCGGAGTCGTCGTCACCAACCCCATGCACGGCGGTGAGTGTCAGCG
>JACCZJ010000369.1 GCA_013696065.1 Nocardioidaceae bacterium | reverse complement strand
GACGTCGCCTTCGCCCTCATACCGCTCCAGCCGGTCTGCGAGATCGGGCGCCACGTGTTGCACATAGCCGTCAACCATGTCCCAGGCGTCGTCTCCTGAGATGACGAGCTTGGTGAAGTCCTCGGTGAACAGGTCCCGGACGACCTTGAGAGTCGTGTCCGGCTCGGCGTACAAGAGTGTGGGGGCCTGACCCGATTTGATCTTCTTTTCGATGTCCTCCCAGCGGGCCGTGAGGCGGGTGACGTCGCGAGTCAGCTCGTCCTCGCTGGCGCCTTCAGCCGCCGTACGGATGATGACCCCTGCCTCGTCCGGGATGATGTCCTTGAGCAGTCTTTTGAGCCGGCTGCGTTCGGTGTCGGCCAACTTCCGGCTGATCCCGCTCTGGCCGCCCGACGGCACGTAGACGAGGTAGCGGCCAGGCAGGCTGATCTGGCTGGTCAGCCGGGCGCCTTTGTGGCCGACCGGGTCCTTGCTGACCTGCACCAGAACCGTCTGACCCGACTTGAGGACGTTTTCGATACGGCGTGGCTGGTTGCCCTGGTTCTCCCAGTTGACCTCTCCTGCATAGAGCACGGCGTTGCGGCCTCTGCCGATGTCGATGAATGCGGCCTCCATGCTCGGCAGCACGTTTTGTACTCGACCGAGATAGACGTTGCCGATGATCGAGCTCTGTGAGGCGATGGCGACATAGTGCTCGACCAGTACATCGTCTTCGAGTACGCCGATCTGGGTGGTCTCGCCGCGTTGGCGGATCGCCATGACGCGCTCCACCGACTCACGTCGGGCTAGGAACTCAGACTCACTCAGGATCGGGGGTCGCCGACGGCCGGCGTCGCGTCCCTCGCGCCGACGCTGCCGCTTGGCTTCGATGCGGGTCGAGCCTTCGACGTTGGTGATCGTGTCCTTTTTGGCGCGAGGGGCACGCACACGTACGACGGTGCCCTCTGTCTCCGCGTCCGCATCTGCGGAGTCCTCTCCGCCTCGGCGCCGACGACGTCGACGGCGTGACGAGCCGACCTCGTCGTCAGTGCCACCAGGCTCGTCCTGGGTCTGAGCCGCGTCGGTCTGGCTGGCTGCCGAACCACTGGCCTTGTCTTGCGACCTGTCGGCTCTGGCGTCCGCGGCGGCTTCTCGGTCATCCGTGGCGGCCCTGCGGCTCTCATCAGAAGCCGTTGCCTTGTCAGTGGAAGCGTCGTCGTCGTCGACGGCGGCGTCGGGGCCGCCCGTGTCAGTGCCTTTGCGGCGGTTGCGCCCCCCACGGGAGCGTCTTCGACGATTGCTTGCCCCGTCACCGCCATCCCCCGCCTCGCCTGACTCACCTGCCGAGTCGGTGCTGGTGCGGCTAGGCGAGCTTGGCTCGACACCCACCGCAGCCTCCACCGGGGCCTCGCCGGCAACCTCGGCTTCGCTGGGCGTGTCGCGCGAAACTGCGGGTGTCACATTGGGATCGGGTGCCTTGAACAGCAGCGCCACCGGTGGCGCACCAGCTCGGCGCCTGCCCGAGGAACGCTGCTCTTGGCCGGCGGTGCCTTCCGTTGCCGCTCGTGACTGCTCCGTGATCGAGAATGGCGCGGGGGGCAGCTGGATACCTGGATCGACCGCAGCCTGGATACCTGGATCGACCGCGGTCTGGGCAGCGCCCTCGACCTCTGCAGTCGCCTCGGCGCCCATGCGCACGGCAGAGTCTGCCGTCGAGTCCTCTGTTGCATCCGCGATCGGGCTGGACATGGCCCGTTTCCTCGCTGAACGCTTGCGAGCCGGTTTGCGATCGATCGCCGCCTCGACCGGGGCAAGCTCCGCACTCTCACCAACGTGGGTCTCACCAGAACCGTCGGCGGCGCTGGTCTCACCGGGGGCGACGACAGCCGTGCTCTGGCCGGTAAGGGCGACTACGCGGGTCTCCTCAGTGGCGTCCTCGCTCCCCCTGGCGTCGGCTGAACGGGGGCTGGCCTTCTTGCGTGCTGCTCTCTTGGCGGGGGCCTTCTTCGCCGTGGCGTCTCGCGGGGCGTCCGTCGCCGGGGGAGCCAGCAAATCAGGGCCTGAGTCGTTGTCGCCGACCGTGGAAACCGGCTGGCCCAGATCGGGTGTCGGGCCCGCACTCACCGGGCTCGGGTCTGCTGCCTGTCGGGCAGGGGTGACGCGATCAGCAGTGGCGACCTGATCGGCAGTGGTGACCTGATCGGCAGCGTCGCGGGTTGGCGCCACGGCAGGGGTCTCGGGAGGGCCGGCGGGCCGGCTTGCCGCGCGGCGCCTTGTCCGGCGGACAGGAGTGGTTGAAGTGGGTTCGGCTGGCAACCCGATGTTGTCGTCGAGCATGTGCGCTCCTCGGTGCCTCCGGGCGCATGGCGCCGCGCAGAGGCGGGTCAGGTCATGGCGGCTCGGTCTGCTGCGACCAGACCACCACGCAAGTTTGCGGTGGCGCTCGTGCCAGCGGGGCGACCGGGCTCGGTCTACGCTGCGCGAGCGGCAACGGCATCTTCGACGTGCGAGGCGTGTGGTGACCTAGCCGGTCCGTTCAGCGGGGGCAGGCGTTATGCCGATGCCTCGCGATCGGGACCGAGCGGGTCACCCACGCTGCCTGACTCGAGGTCGAGAGGGCCTTGCGCAAGCCGGGTCTGATGAGGC
>JACCZJ010000360.1 GCA_013696065.1 Nocardioidaceae bacterium | reverse complement strand
GGTGGTATGTAGGCATCCTCCTGTTGGAAAGCGATCCCGCGGCCGCTCGACGGGTCGTCCGCCTCGGGCCGTATGACGAGCCAGTCGCCGCCGAGAGGATCTGGCTGGCCCGCCGGTGGCGGCTCGTCCCCCGGTCGGTAGGCGTAACCGAGGAACTGGCGGTAAAACTCAGCGAGCGTTCTCGGATTCGGACAGTCAAGGACGATTTGGCGCACGAAGGGCCGCCCAGCTTCGTCATCCGCTGAGCGACCCTGCGGGCGCGTCTCCATGTCTCGACTGTACGACGGGCCTTAGCCGGGGCCGCCGTGCACCCGGCCAATCTGTTTCCAGTGCCCAGAGCGTCAGTGCTTCTTGGTGGGCGGAACGATCTCCACCTTGTTCTTGCCGTCTGCCTTGGCATGCTTATCGGCGCGTTTTTCCTTGAGCGACTTGCCTGCCTTCTTGGACAGGTGCTGTCGGGGCGACTTGTCGGCCATGCGTGTGCTCCCCTGCTTGAGGCCTGGACCCAGGCTCCGGATGTTCGACAATACGCCTGCTCCCTGCCCTTGCGGCAACGGATTTCTCAACGGAACTGCTTGATGGCCGGGGAATCGCCCCAAGCGTGCGTGGTCAGCCGCCCATGAGGTCAGATGAGGCGGCTCCATCTGGAATTCACCTGCTACTCGTCCGCTCGTGGCGTGACGCTTAGGTGACGTACACACCTGGCCTTTTTGCTAATGATATGGGCAAACTCAGGATGGTTCGATCAGAAACTGTGGTCGCGTCGGCACTCGTCATCTGGTTCATGGCTGCGGCCGTATACGCGTTTCTCTTCGCCGGCTGAGGACCGGTCACTGCGTCCTCACCGCGTTGACCCGGCCGCATCGACAACAATCACCTCAGCGTTGCGTTCGATGGGTCCAGTGACCACGGGAACCATCCGGATACCGAACCAGGTAGCTCCACCCCAGCGTCTGTGCTTCGCCAGGGTCTTGACCGGTTCATGACCGGTTTCGAGAGTTTCGGGGTCGATGGTCGTCATGACACATCGGTCACAAAGCGACGCCCGACGCAGCACCACGTCCCCGATCTCAATCTGCTCCCATAAATCCTCGGCGAATGGCTCGGTGCCATCCACCACCACGTTGGGGCGGAATCGGGTCATCGAAATTTCCGGACCGGATGCGCCCACCCAGTCCTGCAGCTGCTCGAGTGACGCGTTGCTCGTCAGCAGGATTGGCCCCGCATCGGCGAGGTTCAACACATCCCCTGGCCGCCCGCCATGCCGCGAGGAAACCGTGCGAGCGCTCGGGTCGTCTTGCCACACCAACCGCAGGCGCTCCCCTGCGGCCTCGCTCACCCATGCGTCCACCTGGGCACCGCAGCCGCGAGCCTGCGGCAGACGTGAGAACCCCACGTCGAGCAGTGGGCCATGGGAGGGTGGCAAGACCTCAAGAGAGCCCAAACCTGAGGCCTGGAGACGCACCCCGCCGTCTGCTGGGCGATGCTCGGCCCGAATGCCCAGCAGGGCGTGGACCTGCCGGGCAGTAACTGGATCCCCCGCCGCATCGACCACGCCCCAGCGCCGATCGCCTACTATGCCCCACGGTGCGATCTCGGCGTGCGGCACCTGATGGCCCCGCAACGACTTGACCGGGTAGATGCTCAGCGACTCGACGCGCATCGAGTCAGTCTTGGGAACGTCGCTTGAAGGCGGCCAGAGCAAGCGGCGCGAAGACCGCAGTGAAAATGATCGACCAGGCGATGGAGGCGATGACCGGGTGGTGCAGCGGCCACTGTGATGTCGCCGGAGGCGCCAACCCACCGTCGTTGCCCCACAGCTCGCGCAAGCTAGCCGTCAGCGCCGTGACCGGGTTCCATTCGGCGATGAACCGCAGCCAAGACGGCATCGCCTCCGTCGGTGCGAACGTGTTGGCAACGAAGGTAAGGGGAAACATCACTGTGAACATGAAACCTTGAACGGCCTCGACGGAACGCATGAGCGAGCCCACCCAGATCCCAAGCCAGATCATGGAGAAGCCAAAAAGCAGCAGCAGCAGGTAAGCAAGCGACGCATTGAGCAGGCCTTCTCGAATCCGCCAGCCAACGGCAAGCCCAGTCAGACCCATCACGACGATGCCGATGCTGGAGTGGATAAGGCTGGAGATGCTACGGCCCACCAACACCGATGATCGCGAAATCGGCAGCGACTTGAGTCGGTCGACAATCCCCTTTTGCAGATCGTTGGTGAGCCCCATCGCTACCACAGCAGAGGAGAAAACCATCGTCTGCGCCATGATCCCCGGCAACAAGAACTCCCGGTAGGAGACACCACCCCGCACGTCGATGGCGCCGCCAAACACGTAGGCGAACAGCAGCACAAACATCACCGGCTGGATGGTCACGTCGAGCAACATCTCCGGCATGCGGCGGATGTGCAGCAGGTTGCGCCAGACCACGGTCATCGACTGCTGGAGCAGTGATCGACTCTCAACCGGCGGACGGTGGATCTCCCGTGTGATCGTCATCGCAAGACCTCCTCAGGTTGCCGTTGGCCCGGCTCACTGGTCTCGGTCTCGGCGCGGTGACCCGTCAAGTGCAGGAAGACGTCGTCGAGACTGGGCCGCTGCAGACCGAGGTCGTCGACCGCGATCTCGCTCTCGGCGAAGATGACCGCAATGTTGGTCATGTCGCTTAAGCCGCTCGCCTGGGCGGTGAGCCGGCGACTGGTGCGATCGACGTACACCTCCGGTGAGCTGCTGCGCAGGAGATCGGTTGCCTTGTCGAGGTCCTCGGCGTACGAAACGGTCACGACCACACTCGCCCTACCGGCTTGAGCCTTGAGCTCCGTGGGAGTGCCAGAGGCAATGACCTTGCCCTTATCCATGACGACAATCCGGTCAGCCAGATGATCGGCCTCCTCGAGATACTGCGTGGTCAAGAGGAGTGTCGTCCCCTCGGCGACGAGTCGTTGCAACACCTCCCACAGCTCCGCACGGCTCCGAGGGTCGAGCCCCGTCGTGGGCTCGTCCAAGAAGAGCACCGGGGGCGCCGCCACCAGGCTGACCGCCAAGTCCAACCGGCGTCGCATGCCGCCGGAATATGTCTTGGCCATCCGGTCCGCCGCCTCGGTCAGGGAGAATTGCTCGAGCAGGCGGTCGGATGCCTCGCGCAGATAACCCTTCGGCAGACCGTAAAGTCGGCCGATCAATCGAATGTTCTCCCTCCCGGTCAGCAACTCGTCCACGGTCGCAACCTGACCCGTCAGGCCCATGCTGCGACGAACGGCGTCAGGCTCCGTGACGACGTCGTGACCTGCCACCCTGCCCGTGCCGCTCGTGGGCAGACTCAACGTCGTCAACATCCGGACCATGGTGGTCTTGCCGGCGCCGTTGGGGCCGAGCAGGCCGAGCACGGAGCCCTCCGGGATCGAGAAGCTGACTCCATCGACAGCGACCACGTCGCCGAAACGCTTCACCAGATCTATGGCCTCCACGGCCAATCCTCGTGTCATGTGCCCACCCTAGGTGGGGCTTCCGACACTCCCCTTCCGTTGAGAGGTCACTCGCCTCCTGTTGAGTGGTCACTCGCCTCCTGTTGAGTGGTCACTCGCCCCGTCTCGACCGGCGGTAACTGGCCTCTCAACGGGGTGGGGGGATGCGTCTACAGTGACCGGATGCGCAGCCTGACAATGAGCGAAGCCCGCACGCGGGCCTCCTCGATCGATCCGACGTCGTACGAAGTCTGGCTGGACCTGACACAAGGCGACGAGCACTTCGAATCTCGGAGCATCATCGAGTTCGCGAGCCGGGACCGACAGGACACGTTCGTCGATGTCTCGCCCGCCATCCTGCGCCAGGCTCATCTCAACGGGCGCCACGTCGATGTCGCGTCGATCAAGGACGGGCGTCTGCACTTGACCGGCCTGCAAGAACACAACACGTTAGTGGTCGAGGCGTCCATGGCGTATTCGCATGACGGCGAGGGACTCCACCGGTCGGTCGATCCCGAAGACGGGCTGACCTATCTGTATGCGATGTCGTTCCTCCCCGCAGCGCCACGCATCTTCGCCTGCTTCGATCAGCCAGACCTCAAAGCGCCATACCGGATCCAGGTCAAGACACCCACGGACTGGGTCGTGCTCGGTAACGCTCGCGCGAGCCAGACCGCGCCGGGTCGTTGGGAGCTTGCCACCTCCGAGCCGCTCGCCACCTACTTCACGACTCTCGTCGCCGGCCCTTACCATTCCGTGACCGCAATCCACGACGGGATCGCCATGGGTCTGCATTGCCGGCAATCCCTGGCACCGCACCTCGACAAGGACGTCGAGGAGATCCTCACCGTAACTCGACAGTGCTTCGACGAATACCACCGCCTGTTTGGCATCCGCTACCCGTTCGGCGACTACCACCAGGTGTTCGTGCCGGAGTTCAATGCCGGCGCGATGGAGAACCCAGGTTGTGTCACCTTCCGAGACGACCTCATCTTCAAAGCCCAGGCCACGACCGCGCTGCGCAGCGGCCGAGCCAACGTGATCGCCCACGAGATGGCGCATCAATGGTTTGGCAACCTCGTGACGATGCGTTGGTGGGACGACCTCTGGCTCAATGAGTCTTTCGCCGAATACATGGCCTACCGCGTGGCCACTGAGGCGACGGCCTTCAAGGACGGTTGGGCCCAATTCGCTCTGCTGCGCAAGCCGTGGGGCCTGGCAGCCGACCAGCGCTCATCGACGCATCCGGTCGCGGGCAACGGTGCCCCCGACGCCGCCCAGGCGCTCAGCAACTTCGACGGCATTTCCTACACCAAGGGTGCCTCGGCTCTGCGGCAACTCAACTCCTACTTGGGTGACGAGGCGTTCCTGGGAGGTGTGATCGACTACCTCCACCGCCACTCCCACGGCAACGCCTCGCTGGTCGATCTGCTCGACTCATGGCAGCGCCACTCCGACAAAGATGTGAAGGCCTGGGCCGACGTCTGGTTGCGGACGTCGGGGGTCGACACGTTGTCTGTCGCGATCTCCCCGGCGGGCGAGCCGTTGATCGAGCGCCACAACGGTTCCCCTCACGACGTCTCCAGACCCCACGCCATCACAGTGTCGTGCTATTCCGCGGATGGGTCCAGTGAGGCCACTCCCCTGGGCCTCACGAGTCGCGTCACCCAGGTCGGGCTTTCGTCGTACGACGGATCGAGCCTGGTGCTGCCTGATTCAGGCGACGAGAGCTGGGTGAAGGTGCGTCTGGATCCCAGCATGATCGATCTGCTGCCTCGAGCGCTGCGATCCATCGACGAAGCTGTCTCCAGGGCGGTGCTGTGGGGCTCGCTGCGAGAAGGACTGCGCGACGGGGAGCTCGATCCGCAGCGCTATCTCGCGATTCTCGCGGCGGCCCTGCATCACGAAAGCGATCTTGCGATCGATGCAGTGCTGGGGACAGCAGTGTCCTACGTCGGCACCTTTTTGCCACACCGCAGCGCCACCGAGCAGCTCGCCTC
>JACCZJ010000337.1 GCA_013696065.1 Nocardioidaceae bacterium | reverse complement strand
CTCAGCGATTCCCACCATTTCGCCGATACGGGTGCGGGTCTCGCTGGTGGTGAAATAGGTGCGCACCCTGCTGCGCAGGTCTTTGGACGTGCCGACATACAGCACCTGATGTTGGGCACTTTTGAAGACGTAGACGCCCGGTAGGCGCGGTAATCCCTCGGCGAGATAACTCTTCCGGCGCTGGGCGGCAGTCACCCGGGATGAGAACGTCTGCAGCTCCTCAAGGGTGTTGACCCCCACGTTGCCGAGCCGTTCGATCAACCCGTGAAGCACGTCCACGGTTGCGCGGGCATCGGCCAGAGCACGGTGGTTGGGGGTGGTCGATGCCTTGAAGAGACGGGCGAGTGACGAGAGCTTGCAGTTGGGAGACTCGTCGCGCGTGACCACCCGACGTGCGAGCTTTGCGGTGTCGAGCACTTCGAACTTCGGCCAACCCACACCGATGCTCTCGCTGTAGTGACGCAGGAAGCCGACGTCGAAGGGGGCATTGTGAGCCACCAAAACCGACCCGCGGGCAAAGTCGAAAAAGGCCGGCAAGCAGCTCTCGATGCGCGGTGCGGTCGCGACCATGGCGTCGGTGATGCCGGTCAACACGGAGATGAGCGGAGGGATGGACTCGCTGGGTCGTACAAGCGTCTGGAACTCTCCGAGCACCAAACCTTGTCGGACCTTGACGGCTCCGATCTCCGTGATGCCGGAACCCCCGGCAGCGGAACCGCCCGTAGTCTCCAGGTCGACGACGACAAACGTGACGTCTCGCAGCCCCCTGCCGAGCTCGTCAAAGCTTTGCTGAACCGCAACGGGCGTCGAGACGCTGATCTCATCGGTCAGCGGGCTCTGCGAACTCATGTCAGCGACCGTAGGCGGACCCTCCGACAGAATCGGTCTCCGGCGCCCCCCTTCCCTACGTGCCGTCCACGCCACGCGGTGCCTGAGCTTCGGGCAGCACGTCGCCAAGACTCGCATCGCGGGCCCGTTAGGCTTTGCAGGCTGGGGCAGCAGCCATCGGAAAGGGAGGTCATGGTCAGCGCTCGTACGACGACAGCTGATTCAGGTGACCATCCGGTCAGGCTCTCGAGCCAAGCGCGATCCAAAATGATCGGGCTTGCGTCGCGTGGCCTGAGCCGAATGCCTCCTGCCGATGTGCCAGCAGAACTGCGCATCGCCGCCGGGTTCGCCCTGGCCAAGCGAGTCAAGCTCGCTGGTGGCCAGATCGCTACGGCCGTCGATACCGACGCGGAGTTCCGGCGACACCTAGCCACTCAGGTGCGGGCTCTCGCACCTCGGGTCGTCAGCCAGCTGGAGTCACGCCAGCCGGTGAGTGAGGACGAGTTGCCGGAGGCGGCCGCCATTGCCTATCTCACCCGCATCGAGGGGTGGCCAGACGTCGTGGCGGCTGACGCCGCACTCGAGATCGCTCAGCAGCGCGCTGACTCGAACTCGGCGACCGTGTCCAGGCTGACCTCTGCCCTCGCCACCGCCCGCGCCGACGCCGAACGGGTGCGCGCCAAGTCGCGGTTGCACATCGATCAGCTTAAGGCTGACAACACGCAGCTTCGACGAACACTCGGGGAGACCCGGGGCAAACTCAAGAACGCTGAGGGTGCCAGCGAAGCAGCGCAACGCGATCGAGACGGAGAAGCCCATGACGCTCGGCTACAGCTGCGTGCGCTGCACGCCGACGTACGGCGGCTGCGCGCCAAGGTGGCCGAGCTGGAGGTGGAAGGCGCCACCGAGCGCAGGAGCCGCCGAGGCGAGCGGGACGCGGAGAGCATGCGTCTGCGGCTCCTGCTCGACACCGTGACGCAGGCAGTATCCGGCCTGCGTCGCGAGCTGGCGCTGCCGCCTTCCGACGTGCTCCCCGCCGACACTGTGGCGAGCCTGCCGTCTGGGGGGGACTCCATCCTGAGTCGGACCGGACAGGCGTTGGCCGATGATGACCCGGCGCTGCTGCGACGACTGCTCGAGTTGCCGAAGGTGCACCTCATCATCGACGGCTATAACGTCTCGAAAACGGCCTGGCCGAATGCGCCGCTTGCCCACCAACGTGATCGGTTGACACGCGGCGTTGCTGCCTTGGCTGGGGGCAAAGTCATCGAAGTGACGGTCGTCTTTGACGGTGCCGACCTCACCGCAGCGCCGCCGGTGGCGACACCTCGTGGCGTGCGGGTGCTGTTCAGCCCGGCTGGAGTCACAGCGGACGACGTGATCGCGGAGCTCGTCGCAGTGGAGCCGACGGGACGCCCCATCGTCGTCGTGTCTAGTGACCGCGAGGTGGCCCACGATGCGACTGGGAGGGGAGCCCGGTCGATCGCGTCGCTGGCACTCGTGCGGGCGCTCAGCTGAATCTTCAGCCCCGCCCCGGCCGAAAGTGTCGGCGGTCGGTCCTAGCGTCATCACCGCAAGGATCGATCTTCCCCGCACAGACCGGAGGCGAACGTGAAACCTGAGGCCCCACTCCATCTCGGCACGACACCCGACCGCCACAGCGGCCACGCCCACATCCTGAGCCGACCTGTGGAGACGTCCATCACCCCATCGCCCGGGCGGGGTGCGGGGTGTGAATCGGTGACCGTGGACTGCGACGTGTGCACGATGCGCGGTATCGGTTGTGGTGATTGTGTGATCACCGTGTTGCTGGGGGGGCCGCCTTTCGGAGTGGAGCTCGATGCTGACGAGCGCCGAGCCATCGATGTGCTCTCGGCGGCAGGTCTGGTGCCGCCCTTGCGTATGGTCGAAGCCCTCGACGAGTTATCCGTCGAGCCACCCTGAGCCGCCTGAGTGGCAGCGGCACAGGTGGACAGGGTTTGGCCGCGAGATGGGACTCTTGGATCATGTTCTCTGCGGCCCCTGCGAGCGCCCGCAGTCGCTGGTGGCTCGTGGGCATTGCTGCCGCTGCCGCCGTCGTCGCGGCGGGCTTGGTCACGGTGGCGAACGGCGACGCTGACGGGGGAGGCCTCGGCGTGTTCCGGTACGCCGGCTCGGGTCCGGTGTCTGTGCCCGAGCCGACGCCAACACTCGGCGACGCAGCCAACGGCCCTCAGGAGCGCGTCGGCGTCTCCGCCCCAACCCGGAGTGTCCTGCGGGGAGTGCTCCGCGACCAGCAGGAAGCGCTCTCCCACGAGGATCGGGCCGCCTATGTCTCCACGTGGGTCACGAATCGACGTCGCAGCCGGGAGCAGGCCCAGTCGACATACGCCAATATCACCGCACTCGGGCTCAGCGCCTTGCGGTTGCAACTCGTCCGGGGAGCGGTGCACGAAGTCGTGCCGCGTCTCGGCCGCCGTGCGGGCCCCAGCTCGTGGACGGCCTCCGTGCGCTTTGAATCAGCCCTGTATCGACATGGCGACGCCCGTGATGTCGATGTGTCATACACGTTCACCAGACTCGGCGCCGAGACACGAATTCAGTCCATCCGGGCTGGCGCCGTAGGACGTGAGCCAATCTGGCTGCAAGGACGCCTGCGGGTGATTCGGACGCCAGAGGCCACCGTGGTGGGACACGATGACGACACCGTCATTGCGTTGTCGAGGCAGTTGGCGAAGGTGAGGCGGGATGTTCATGCTGTCACTGGGCCGATGAAGGCGGAGTTGTTGCTCTTTGCTCCTCGCAACGTGGGCCAATGGGAGCGGGCTCTGGACGTGGGACCCGGAGACTACGACGGTCTCGCGGCCGTCACCACGACTCTCGACGGTCCCACCGACGCCGGCCCGCCCGTCCTGATCGCCATGAATCCCGAGACCGGGGCACACCTCGTGGACCTCGGCGTCCAGGTGCTGCTGGCCCACGAACTCACGCACGCTCTGACGGGGGCGGTCACCGTCGACACTCCTGCCTGGATCGTGGAAGGGTTCGCTGAGTACGTGGCGTTCGAAGCGGTTCCAGTGCCAGTCCGGTTATCGGCGGGGTTCGCACTTCGCGAGGTTCGGCGCAACGGACTCCCTCATCAGCTGCCGACCGATGTCGACTTCGCCCGCGCCAAGTCACGAGATGTGGCCTACGCGCAATCGTGGGTCCTGAGTCGGGTGATCGCACGTCAGCACGGCGAGCGAGCTCTGGTTGTCTGGTACGAAGCCATGATCCGTGAGCCCGACCGGCTCGACGAGAATCTCCACTCCTTGCTGGGCATCACCGAAAGCCAGCTAATCCGGCGATGGATTGACGAGCTGCGACGTCTCTCGAGCGCTCGTCGCTCCGGCCCAGCTCAGCGATGAGGCAGAGTCGAGATCCTCGATCACGGGCACTCGCCCCGGCGGTGGTTTGCCTGACGTTGCTGTCGCTGGCGCTGGTTGGGTCGCTAGCAGTGCTGACCCCTTGGGGATCCACGTCTGACAGTGAACAGGCGGGCCGGCTGTTGGAGCACTACTTCACTCCAGCTCAAATCCAGCGCTCAGATGACTTCCACGACGCAGCCAAGTGGCCGTCGTGGCTCAGGCTGCTCATGGACATCGTGCTGGCTGTGGTGGTCGGCTTCAGCCCGATCGGCCGCCGACTGGTGGACTTGGTTCGCGCGCGCCAGCGGCGTTGGTGGGTGCAAGTGGTGGCCCTCGTTGCGTTAGTGTCGGTCGTCGTACGGTTGCTGACCTTGCCGGTCAGCGCCTGGGGCCACAGAGTCGCCTCCGACTACGGGCTGGCCACCCAGACATGGGCTGAGTGGATGGTCGACGTCCTCAAGTCGTTGGGCATCACCGTCATGCTCGGGTCGCTGGCATTGCTGGCTCTCGTCGGGCTGGCGCGCCGGTTCCGCCGCCGCTGGTTCGTCCCCGCTGCCTGCCTCGCGGCCGCGGCTGCGGTGGCCGTCTCCTTTGCCTACCCCCTCGTCTTCGAGCCGGTCTTCAACAACTTCACGGCACTGCCTGATACCCGTTTGAAGCAGCAGCTGTTGGATCTCGCAGATCGCGACCAGATCGAGGTGTCGGAAGTCCTCGAGGCCGACGCATCGCGGCGGACCACCGCGCTCAACGCCTATGTCTCAGGCATCGGCGCTACTAAGCGGATAGTCGTCTACGACACCTTGGTCGCGTCAGCGCCTGATCGAGAGGTCGCCTTGGTCGTAGCCCACGAGCTCGGACACGCTGATGCCAATGACGTCCTCGTCGGAACCGCTCAGGCGGCGCTCGGGTCCGCGCTCGCAGTCGTGGCGTTGTTCGTCGTACTCAGCCTGGAGAGGCTGCGGCGCCCACTGCGGGCGGGCTCGGCTGCAGACCCCGCCGTGGTGCCGATCATCTTGGCGCTGTCGGTTCTTGCCGGCTTTGCCGCGGCGCCGGTCGTCAACACCGTCAGTCGACAGGTGGAGGGGCGGGCTGACCTTCACTCTCTCGAGCTGACCCAGGAGCCGGACACGTTCATTGCCCTCCATCGTCGGCTCGCAGTCACCAACCTGTCCCACCTCGACCCCAACCCCCTGTTGGCCTTGTGGTTCAACAGCCACCCGATGACGCTCGATCGCCTCGCTGCGGCCGAGGCCTGGCGCGCCGCCCACGCGTCAGATTCCCCATCAGAATGAGTGAGGGACTCGGCGGGCCCGAGTGCTGCCAAGGCAAGGTGCTGGTCATCACCAACGACTTCCCACCGCGTCGCGGCGGTATCGAGACGTTTGTTCATCATCTGTGTGCAGCTGTTCCGTCGGATCGGCTGGTCGTCTACACCTCGAGCGCGGCGGGAGCGGCGCAGCACGACGCAGCCCTTGACTATCCGGTTATCCGAGACAGGAGTGCGGTGCTCTTGCCCACTCGCCGCGTCGCGAGGAGGGGTCACCGCGTCGCTGAAGCACATGGTTGCGACCGAGTGGTCTTCGGTGCCGCTGCTCCGCTGGGGCTGCTCGCTTCGGGGTTGCGACGTGCGGGTGTACGTCGGGTTGTCGCACTCACCCATGGTCATGAGGTGTGGTGGGCCAGGACGCCGCTGGCCCGGCAGGCCCTGAGCCGCATCAGTGAGAGTGTGGACGCTCTGACCTATGTGAGCGACTACTGCCGAGCTGCGATTGCCCGCGCATTGCCGCCTGCGGGCGCAGCTCGTCTGACTCGGCTGAGCCCCGGGGTCGACACCCAGCGATTTCGGCCGGGCCTCGATCGCGAGGTGTGGCGACGCGAATGGCAGATCAGTCTCGAACAGCCGGTCGTGTTGGCTGCGGGACGGCTGGTGGCACGTAAGGGGCACGACACACTCATCCGCGTGTGGCCTGCGGTAGTGCGGGAAAGGCCCGATGCCGTCTTGGTCATCGTGGGAGACGGGCCCCATCGTCGTACGTTGCAGAAGCGAATCGCTCGGCAAGGGCTGACGGATTCAACACGCCTGGTTCGCGATGCCTGCTGGAGCCAGATGCCCGAAATATATGCAGCTGCCGACGTC
>JACCZJ010000335.1 GCA_013696065.1 Nocardioidaceae bacterium | reverse complement strand
CGACTGGGTTGGCGATGATCTGGGCCGCCTGGGTCGGCCGGGCCCGCGACGACATCCGGCGCGACGATTCGGAGGCAGCCCGCCAACGCATGCAAAAGGCGCTGGCCAAGCCGACGCCCCGGGCCGGGCCCCGCGCACGCGCTCGTTCGGCCGGCCCCACGCGGCTGCCCGAGGTGACTCATGGCGTCGTCGTCCGGAGGTCGACGAGCCGCCCCCTCGCCCCATCAGACGTGTCGCGGTGACATCATCGAGCCCATGAATCGCCGCACGGCCTCGCTGGGGGTGGCAGTCGTGGCCCTCACGCTGTTGGTCGGGGTGGTCCTGTTGGTTCCAATGCCGTTTGTCGTGATGTCGCCTGGGCTGACCGAGAACACCATCGGCAGCTTTGAAGGCGAACCCGTCATCGTCATCGAGGGTGCGAAAACCTATCCGACCTCCGGACGGCTCGACCTCACGACGGTGTCGGTGACATCGCCAGACTCAGACGTCCGGCTGCCTGACGTGCTGAACGCGTGGTGGTCGTCCGACGAAATCATCTTGCCGCGTGACGTCGTCTATCCGCCAGAGCAGACCGTCCAACAGGTGAAGCAAGAGAACCAGACGCAGATGTTGGACTCGATGGACGCGGCCATCGCCGTCGGGCTCGCCAAGGTTGGCGTCGACGCCGTCAAGGTCACAGTCGAAGGTGTCACTCCCGATGCGCCGGCGGACGGTCTGCTCCGCGAGGGTGACGAGATCGTAGGCGTCAACTCGACCACCATCGACTCCACTCAGGCGGCTGTCGATGCCATCAGTTCGCTCACACCAGGCAGTCGAGTCACCCTGGAGATCGTGCGCAGTGGCGACTCTCAAGACGTCGAGGTGACGACGGCGGCTTCTCCCGACGACGCCGCACAGTCACGCGTCGGAGTCACGTTGAGCGATGACTTCGACCCCCCGTTCGAGGTGAACATCGAGCTCGGTCAGGAGATCGGCGGCCCCAGCGCGGGGCTGATGTTCTCGCTCGGGATCTACGACAAGCTCACACCTGGTGAGCTGACCGGCGGAGCACACATTGCAGGGACGGGCACGATCGACGCGAGCGGCAGGGTGGGTGAGATAGGCGGCATACAGCAGAAGATCGCCGGGGCCCGCGACACCGGTGCCACCATTTTCTTGGTGCCCGCTGGTGACTGCGCCGACGTGGGGAGCTTTGCCGGCGACGATGAGATCCGCCTGGTCAAGGTGGCGACGATGGACGACGCGGTGGGAGCACTCGAGTCCCTGTTGGTCGGCGACGAGTCAGCCGTGGAGGGATGTGACGCATGATGAGTGCCGACAGCGATCTGACGGCGGACGCGCTGGGTCTGCGGATGGTCACCGTAGAGGTCGAGCAGCACGCGAGTCATGCTGGTTGGGACCAGCCGTCGCGACTGTTTGCGTTGGTGCCGACCACGGAGTTGGCGGCGGCTGAGCCGGAGCTGGCCGCCGAGCTTGGTCTGAGTGACGGCTTCAGCGACCCCTACACCCCGGTCGAGCAAGAACTCGACAATCATGGACAGTCGCTCGAGGAGATGTTGGCCACGATCATGTGGCCGCCAGAGGTCGCTGGGGCGCTGGCTGTGGTCGAGCGCATCGTGCTGCCGCCGGAGGCCGAAGACACGGTGCCCGATGATGGCGACCTGGCCGCGTCGTACGTCGCTCAACACGACAGGCGGGAAGACGTGCGGATCGTGGTGGGGGTGTTGCGCACAGGTGAGGCGCATTGTGTGATCCGGTTGCGCTCCCATGACAGTGAGGATGCTTTGATTCATGGCCCCGACGTCGTACCGGCTCTGGTGGAGGCGTTGCGTGAAACTCTGGATACGGACAAGGACATGATGTGAGCAGCGTCTTCAGCGAGGACGACGGCCGGCCGATCCGGGCGCGTCGTCCGCCGTCCAGGCGGCCCCGTGCCCTCCTGCCGACGCTCGCGGTCGCCTTCGCGTTGGTGATGGCGTTCTCGGTTTTCGTCGAGGTGTGGACCGGACGGCTGTGGTTTGACGCTCTCGGCTACGGCGATGTCTTCTCCACGATGCTGTGGACGCGAATTGGCCTGTTCGCGGCCTTCGGGTTCGTGCTGGCTGTGGCTGCGGTGGGCAATGCCCTGCTGGCCTTCCGGATGCGCCCGATCCTGGTCGGCGACGGGTATCGCAACCCGACGGTTGAGCGTTACCAAGACATCATCGACCCGATCCGCCACTGGGTGCTTGCCGGCGTGGGTCTGCTGGGCTTCCTGTTCGGCGGGGCGACCGGGGCAGGGCAGTGGAAGACCTTTCTCTTGTGGCGCAACGGCGTACCTTTCGGCCAAAACGACGTCTATTTCGGCCAGGACATCGGGTTCTTCGTCTTCGGCTATCCCTGGTATCGGTTCTTGATCAGCTTCGGGTTCACCGTGTTGGTGATCTCGCTGTTGCTGGCGGCTGTCACGCACTATCTGTACGGCGGCATCCGGCTCCAGGCTCGTCGCAACAAGGTGGCTTCCGGCGCCCAGATACAGCTCTCGGTGTTGTTGGGCTTGTTCATGTTGCTGCGGGCAGCGTCGTATTGGCTGGACCGCTACGGGTTGGCATTCTCCGATGGCGACCTGATGACCGGCATCACTTACACCGACGCGAATGCGGTGCTGCCCTCGAAGAACATCCTCGCGATCATCGCGATCATCTGCGCGCTGCTTTTCTTTGGCAACGTGATCAGGCCAGGTTGGATGCTGCCGGTGCTGGGCTTTGGGTTGCTGATCTTGTCGGCTGTGCTTATCGGCGGGATCTGGCCGGCTATCGTGCAGCGCTTCCAGGTCAAGCCCACGGAGGCTGACAAGGAGGCGAAGTACATCGCGTTGAACATCGGCGCGACCCGGACGGCGTACGACCTCGAAGACATCAAGATGCAGGACTATCCGGGCAGCACCACCGCGAGCCCCGAGGAGTTGCAGCGACAGGCCGCGGATCTGCCGGGTGTGCGATTGATCGACCCGCGACTGGTGTCGGAGGCGTTCGAGCAGCTGCAGCAAGTGCGCGGTTTCTACACGGTGCCTGACGTGTTGGACGTCGACCGCTACACGTTCGAGGGTGAGACCGAGCCGCAAGACGTCGTGCTCGCGGTGCGTGAGATCGACCTGGCCGGGGTGCCTGTGGAGCAGCGCAACTGGACCAACGACCACACCGTCATCACCCATGGCTATGGGGTGGTGGCGGCCTATGGGGACAGGCGCACGCTCAGTGGTCAACCTGATTTTGTGCAGAAGAACCTGCCGTCCATGGGTCGGCTCGGCGAGTTCCAGCAGGAGGTCTATTTCGGCGAGCTGGGTGCTACCTACTCGATTGTCGGGGCAGAGGCAGGGAAGGCTCCGGTCGAGCTCAACATCCCCGACACGGGCAGTGGCGAGGAGGCTGCCGAGAACTCCACCTATGCCGGCGATGGGGGCGTGCCGATCGGCTCGACCTTTAACCAGCTGCTGTATGCGGCCAAGTTCTGGGAGTCGTCGATCCTGTTGTCCGGACGCGTCGACAGCGAGTCGAAACTTATCTATGACCGTCGGCCACTGGACATGGTCAAGAACGTCGCGCCCTGGTTGACCGTTGACGGTGACCCTTATCCGGCTGTCGTCGACGGCAAACTGCTATGGATCCTCGACGGCTACACCTCGACCGCCAACTATCCGATGTCCAACCTGGTGGACCTCAGTGATGCCACCAGCGACTCCCTCACTGACGAGGCCGCCGTGGTCGGGCAGGTATCCGATGACATCAACTACATGCGCAACTCGGTGAAGGCGACCGTCGATGCCTACGACGGCACGGTCACGCTCTACGAATGGGACACCGAGGATCCGCTGCTGAAGGCCTGGAGGGGCGCCTTTCCCACTGTCGTGCTGCCCAAGGAGGAGATTTCCGAGGCGCTGTTGGAGCATTTGCGCTATCCCGAGGATCTGTTCAAGGTGCAGCGGGAGCTGTTCTCGCGGTATCACGTGACCGACGCCAACACCTTCTATGGCGGCTCGGAGAACTGGAAGGTGCCCGAGGATCCCACCGTGTCAGCTGGCGAAGATGCCCAGCCCCCGTTCTACCTGTCGGTCAAGCTGCCGCCCGGGGAAGACGGTGGTGAAGAAGACGCGCAATTCTCCCTGACCAGCGTCTACGTGCCGGAGAACCGGCAGAACTTGGCCAGCTTCATGACAGTCAACGCCGACGCGGCGAGCGAGAACTATGGCGAGTTCACCGTGCTGGCATTGCCCGGCGACAATGCCGTGAGCGGTCCGGGAAACGTGGCGAACGCCCTCCAGAGCGACCCGCTTGTGTCGCAGGAGCTGTTGAAGTACAAGACGCAGGGCAACCAGGTCGATATGGGCAATCTGCTGACGCTGCCCATCGGTCAAGAGCTGCTCTATGTCCAGCCGGTTTACACCCGACGCGAAGGGACCGGTAGCTATCCCATTCTGCAGTTCGTGCTCGTCGCGGTCGGCGAAGGCGGCGAGGACGAAGTCGGAAACGTCGGGCTCGGCAAGTCCTTTGAGGAGGCGTTCGCCAACGCGCTCGGGCTCGAGGAGGTGGCTCCAGAGCAGCCGCCGCCGGGCGATCCGGGTGATCCGGGCGACCCGGGTCCAGGTCCCGGCGGGAATCCAGAGACTCCTCGAGAAGAGTTGGCGAGGTATTTGGCCCAGGCGCAGGCCGCCTTCGT
>JACCZJ010000294.1 GCA_013696065.1 Nocardioidaceae bacterium | reverse complement strand
GCTATCCCGTGTGCGGCGCGACCTTCCAGCCGCGCGCCGGGATCGCCAAGCATGACTGGGTCGCGTGGGGCTACGCCCGAGGCGCGCACGCGATGGGCGTCGACATCGTCCAAGGCTGTGAGGTGCTCGACTTCGTCACTGACGGAAACCGTGTCGTCGGAGTGGAAACCAACCGGGGCAGGATCAACGCGGGGCGGACGGCATTGTGCGTAGCGGGTCATTCCAGCGGGCTGGCCGCCAAGCTTGGCGTGCGGCTGCCGGTGCAGAGCCATCCCCTGCAGGCGTTGGTGTCTGAGCTGCTCGACCAGGTGCTGGACACGGTCGTGATGAGCAATACCGTCCATGTCTATGTTTCCCAGGCACACAAGGGGGAGTTGGTCATGGGTGCCGGCGTCGACTCCTACATCGGCTACGGCCAGCGAGGCTCCTTTCCCGTCATCGAGCATCAGATGGCGGCCGCGATCGAACTGTTCCCGATCTTCGCGCGCGCCCATGTCCTACGCACGTGGGCCGGCATCGTCGACGTGTGCCCCGACGCTTCTCCGATCGTCGGTCACCTACCCCTCGACGACGCATTCATCAACTGTGGTTGGGGGACCGGCGGATTCAAGGCGACCCCGGGTATCGGGTGGGTGTACGCGGACACCATCGCGCACGGTCGCCCGCACGAGCTCGCCGAGCCGTTTGCGCTGTTCCGCTTTGAGCACGGCTCCCTGATCGACGAGCACGGCGCCGCGGCCGTGGCTCACTGAGGGGTTGCGCTGATGTTGAGGATGTGTTGCCCGTGGTGCGGGTGGCGAGACGAGCTCGAGTTCTCGTATGGCGGCGAGGCCCATGTTGCTTACCCGGCGAATCCTGCTGAGCTGGACGACGCGGCATGGTCGGAGTACATCTTCTTCCGCGACAACACCTTGGGCTGGTTCCGCGAGCGATGGGCCCACACAGCTGGATGTCGCATGTGGTTCAACGCCATCCGGCACACGGTGACCAACGAGTTCGCTGCCTTCTACCGGCCTGGCGATCCCGTCCCCGAGATGCCCGCGGAGGTGGCGAGGTGACGCAACCGATGCGGCTGGACAGCGGGGGCGACATCGTCCGTGACAAGCCCTTGGGCATCTCCTTCGACGGCCGAGAGCTCGAAGGTTTCGAGGGTGACACTGTCGCGTCCATCCTGGTGGCCAACTCCGTCCGGGTGTGCGCGCGGAGCATTTATGCCGGCCGGCCACGTGGGCTGATGTCCAGCGGACCCGAAGAGGCGAATGTCTTCGTCCAGGTCGTCAGCGGCGCTGGTGAGCCGATGGTGCGGGCCACCGAGATCGAGGCGTACGACGGCTTGGTGGTCGAGTCCCTTGCCAGCAAGGGGAAACTGCCCGAGCTGCCTGACACATCCCGCTACGACAAGCGCTTCATCCATGTCGAAACGCTCATAGTCGGGGGTGGCCGCTCCGGGCAAGCTGTCGCTGCCGAGGCGGCACGCGCGGGTGACCGCGTGCTGATCGTGCACGATCGGCCCACTCTCGCTCGCGGCGAGGGCGGGGAAGCCCTGGCCGGTGTTGAGGGGCTCACGATTCTGACGCGGACGACTGCCACCGGTCTGCACGAGCACGGGTATGTCGTGGCGGTCGAACGGCGTACCGATCACCTCGCGTTGCCGCCCGCAACGTGGTCGCGGCAACGTCTGTGGAACATTCGCGCGAGGCAGATCGTGCTCGCCACAGGTGCCCACGAACGCCCCATCGCCTTTGCTGGCAGCGATGTCCCGGGAGTGATGCTCGCTGCGTCGGCCCTGGACTATGTCACTCGCTTCGGAGTCAAGCCTGGCAAGCGCGCTGTGGTCTTCGGCTGCCACGACGGCGCGATCGATGCCGCGCGGGCCTTGGCCGAAGCGGGCGTGGAGATTGCACGTGTGGTCGACGCGCGGCAGGAGACAACGACGGACAGAGTCGTCGTCGGCACCGAAACCGCGGCCGACGGAACATTGTCGGCGGCGATCATCCGTGGCCCGGACGGCTCGATGGAAACAGTCGCCTGCGACCTGCTGGCTGTCTCCGGCGGCTGGAACCCAGCACTCCAGCTCTACACACACACGGGCGGACGCACCCGCTGGTCAGATGAGGCGGCGGCTTTCGTGCCGGCCGCCGGCCCTGAACAGGTGCGAGTCGTGGGCCGAGCCACCGGTGAATTTGCGGCTGGGCTGCGACCTCGGGCGCTGTTCTGTGTCGAAGGCCACGACAGCAGCCCTGCGGAGATCTTCCTCGACTTGCAGCGGGATGCGACGCTGGCTGACCTGCGGCGAGCTGTTGCGGCAGGTATGCGGTCGGTCGAGCACGTCAAGCGCTACACCACCATCTCCACGGCAGCGGACCAAGGGCGTAGCTCGAGTGTGTTGACCGTAGGCGTGCTGTGCCAGGAGCTCGGGGTGCCGATGACCGACGGCGTGACGACGACCTACCGACCGCCGTACACACCCATCTCCTTCGCACTCCTCGCCGGGCGCGACTACGGACAGCTCGCGGACCCCGAGCGCATCAGCTCCATCCATGACTGGCACGTTGCGCGGGGAGCGGTGTTCGAGGACGTGGGCCAATGGAAGCGGCCCTGGTACTTCCCAGCATTCGAGGCAGAGTTGCTGCACGACGCGGTGGCCCGCGAGTGCGCCGCCGTCCGCACCAGCGTCGGGGTGATGGATGCCTCGACGCTAGGCAAGATCGAGCTGCAGGGTGGCGACTGCGGAGAGTTCCTTGACCGCGTCTACACGAATCTGATGTCGTCGCTCGCGGTCGGCAAGGTGCGTTACGGCGTGATGTGCGGCGTGGACGGCATGGTGCTCGACGACGGGACCGTCGCAAGGCTGACCGACGACCGTTGGATCTTGACCACCACCACCGGCAATGCGGCCAAGATCTTGGACTGGCTCGAGGAGTGGCTGCAAACTGAATGGCCCGAACTTGACGTGCGTTGCACGTCGGTGACCGAACACTGGGCGACCGTCGCGGTGGTCGGTCCGCGCTCGCGTCAGGTGGTGGCAACTGTCGCCCCCGATCTCGATGTCTCCCAAGAGGCATTTGGCTTCATGGAGTGGCGCGACGCCATGATCGGGGACTGCCCGGCACGAGTCATGCGGATCTCCTTTTCCGGTGAGCTGGCCTATGAGGTCAACGTCGACGCTTGGCATGGTCAAGCGCTCTGGGAAGCGATCTATCAGGCGGGCCAGCCGTACGGAATCACGCCGTACGGCACCGAGACGATGCATGTGCTGCGGGCCGAAAAGGGCTTCCCCATCGTCGGCCAGGACACCGACGGCACCGTCAGCCCCCAGGACCTCGGCATGGGCTGGATAGTGTCGAAGAAGAAGCCCGATTTCATCGGGAAGCGTTCGTACGCTCGCTCCGAGGCGGCACGGGAGGGGCGCAAACAGCTGGTCGGCTTGATGCCACTGGATGGCTCGAGTCGGCTCGTGGAGGGAGCGCAGCTTGTCGAGGCGGGAGTCGATCTCACCCGGGTTCCCGTGCCCATGGTCGGCCACGTGACTTCGGCATACGACTCAGTCGCCCTCGGCACCCCGTTCGCGCTTGCGCTACTGGCCGATGGCGCCGGCCGTCACGGCGAGGAATTGCAAGCCGTCGACAAGCTCACGGGAATCCGCGTGCGGGTGACGAGTCCTGTGCCCCATGACCCTGAGGGGGTTCGCCGCGATGGCGACTGAAGCTCTGCGACGCCGTACGCCGCTAGGGCCGCTCGCTGAGGAGCTCGAGCAAGCCTGTGCAGGGGAGCGTTTCTCGTGTCGTGAGGATGCCTTCCGGAATCTGGCGGAGGTCCGTTGTGCCGCAGGCGCCGAGCCGGAGGCGGCTGCGATTCTTGAGCGCGAGCTGCCCCGCATCGGCTCTCTCGCCATCACGGGGGACGCTCTCGTCCTCGGACTTGGTCCCGGCTGGTGGATGAGCGACTCGCCAGCCGGCACGCCGACGCTCGCGGGTTCGGCGACAGTGTCGATCGTCGATGTCTCGGCTCAGCGCACCCCGCTGATCCTGACCGGGTCAGCTGCGCGAGACGTCATCTCGCATGGCTGCTCCCTCGACGTACACCCGGAGCATTTCGGAGTGGGGGCAGCAGCTCAGACCTTGCTCGCCAAAGCCGGTGTGGCGTTGGCGCGGACCGATGTCGACCAGTATCGGGTCTGGGTGCGGGCGTCCTTCGCCCGCTACCTAGCGACGTGGCTCATCGACGCTTCGCTCGAGTACCGGTGAGAGTCAGAGACCCGGGAGAGTCTGAGCCCGGGCGAGTCAGAGCCGGTAGGTGTAGAAGGTGGGACTGAACGACGCGCGGAAACGCTTGGTCCCGGGAGTGCGGACCTTGTAATACCAGCGACCGGTGTTGGGCGCTCCCACGCGATAGCGGACGTGCCCCGTAGCATCGGTGCGCTTTTTGGCAACCTGGCGGAATTCGCAACGTTTGCAGGTCTTTCTCAGCAGGTGCGTGGGCTTGTTGGCGTACTCGCCCTTCACATGCGCGCGTAGCTGCAGCTTGGTATCCGTGATGTTGACGATTCTGGCGTCGATGTCTCGCGTGCGCCTAGCCTCGACGGCAGGCGACGCGGTGGCCACCGAAGCAGCGGGAAGGGCCAAAGCCATCGCTGTCACGGTGGCGGCCAGCAGGCGGATGAGAGGCACGGGCAACTCCTGAAATGAGTGAGGAACGTCCGCGCCCACGTTACAGCTGGCATGACCGATTTGTGCGAAGTTGCTCGTCTTTCCCGGTCCGCCATGTGGCGGGCCCATGTGCCA
This sequence comes from Nocardioidaceae bacterium, assembly GCA_013696065.1. Classification (GTDB taxonomy): domain Bacteria; phylum Actinomycetota; class Actinomycetes; order Propionibacteriales; family Nocardioidaceae; genus JACCZJ01. The sequence goes on along the minus strand of JACCZJ010000294.1, from coordinate 429 downwards.
GCTAGCCGATCAAACCCAAGGCTTGTACTGCGTCGCGTTCCTCTGCAAGCTCTCGAGCGCTCGCGTCGATGTAGCGGCGGGAGAAGTCGTCGATGTCGAGGCCTTGGACGATTTCCCAGTCCCCGTTGCTGGTCGTGACAGGGAAAGAAGAAACCAGCCCTTCAGGTATGTGGTACGACCCGTCCGACACGACCGCCATGGAGGTCCAGTCCTCGCTGGGGGTGCCGTTCAGCCAGTCGCGGGCAGCATCGACCGTGGCGCTGGCCGCGCTGGCGGCGCTCGATGCGCCGCGTGCTTCGATTATTGCGGCCCCCCTCTTTTGAACGGTGGGCATGAAATCGTTTTCCAGCCAGGCTTGATCGTTGACCAGCTCGGCCGCGTTCTTGCCACCGACCTCGGCGTGGGTGATGTCGGGATACTGCGTAGCGG
>JACCZJ010000259.1 GCA_013696065.1 Nocardioidaceae bacterium | reverse complement strand
CCTCAGAGTCGGTCGCCACGATGAGGTCGACCTCGTCTGCCCGCCGGCCGAAGTTAGCTAGCGCCTCCTCAATCTGCTCTTGGTGATCGATGGAGAGGAAGACGCCGCGCGGGCGCCGGTACTCATGGCTGTAACGCTCGATCGCCTGGCCGATGGTCGGTGTGTAGACGATCGGCAGCATCTCCTCGAGGTGTTCACTGAGCAGTCGGTAGAACAACACCTCGTTGCGGTCCCGCAGAGCAGTGAGGTAGACGTTCTTGGCGAGGTCGTCTGCTTGGCGCGTGTACTGCGCGTACACCCTGGCCGTCTGACCCTCGAGGGTGGACACACCAGCGGGGAGCAAACCCGTGAGTCCGAGCTCCGCGCGCTGGTCCAACGTGAACGCCGTACCGCGGAAGATCAGCGGCTCGCGCATGAGTTGCGTGCCGCGGACCCCGACCCGGTAGACGGGTCCTGAGTCCGTCGACACAATCTCGTACGGGCGGTCCATCGTCAATCCTCGGTCACCCGGGCGCGATCTTCGTTGTCACGCCCGTCAGCAAATACCATGTGCGCCGATGGAGGGGGCTCACATGTAAAGGCCACCGTTGACCGCGTATACCTGGCCCGTGATGTAGGCGGAGTCGGGGTCGGCGAGGAACTCGACCACGCGGGCGACTTCGTCGGCTTCGCCCAGGCGGCCCAGCGGGATCTTGGCCACGACTTTCTCCATGGCTTCCGCGGGTACGGCGGCGACCATCTCGGTCGCGATGTAGCCGGGAGTGACGGAGTTGACCGTGATGCCTTTGCGGGCGGTCTCCTGGGCGAGGCTCATCGTCAGGCCGAACATGCCCGATTTAGCGGCGGCGTAGTTGGCTTGCCCAATGTTGCCGGACGAGCCGATCACGGAACTGATGTTGATGATCCGGCCCGTTCCTCGATCCAGCATGTGCTGCAAAATTGCCCGGGAAAGATAGAACGCGCCTGACAGGTTGACTTGAACGACCCGGTCCCAGTCCTCGGCCGACATTTTGCGGACAGTCTTGTCGATCGTGATGCCGGCGTTGTTGACGAGAATGTCGAGTCGGCCGTGCTGTTCTATCACCTCGCTGATGACTCGTTCGCAGTCCTCGTTGGACCCGATGTTGCCCGCGTGGACGCTCGCACCGGTGTCTGCGTGAGCATCGGCGAACCGCTGCGCGGTGTCTTTGTCACGTGAGTAGCCGGCTGCGACCGTAACCCCGCGCGCTACCAGTCTTTCACTGATCGCGAGCCCGATTCCTCGGACGCCTCCGGTAACGAGGGCCACCTGCCCTTGCATATCGGCCATATCAGTTCCCGCCTTCCCTTGTCTGCTGACTGAGTGATGTCGGGCCGTCAGGCCGGGACCCGAAGAATAAGTGCGTCGCCCTGCCCGCCACCGCCGCAAAGCCCGGCTGCACCAAGCCCGCCGCCGCGACGCTTGAGCTCGTGCGCCAGATGCAGGACCACCCGGGCACCGGACATGCCGACCGGATGCCCCATCGAGATTGCCCCACCGTTGACGTTGACGTTGTCCGCGGTGATTCCCAGGTCGCGCATGGATTGGATTGCCACCGAGGCAAACGCCTCATTGATCTCGAAGAGATCGACGTCTGCAGGAGTCAGACCCTCGCGCTTGAGCGCCTTGTTGATGGCGTTGGAGGGCTGCGACTGCAGTGACGGATCGGGACCGGCGACGACTCCGTGCGCGCCGATCTCCGCGAGGACCGGAGCACCCAGCTCTTCGGCCTTCGCCCGGCTCATCACCACCACTGCGCAGCCGCCATCGGAGATCTGCGATGCCGACCCGGCGGTGACCGTGCCGTCCGCTGCGAACGCCGGGCGGAGCTTCGCCAATGTCTCGGCGGTGGTGTCTGCCCGCACTCCTTCGTCGATGGATACCACCACCGGGTCCCCTTTCCGTTGAGGTACCTCGACGTTGACGATCTCGTCGTCGAACAGCCCGTTCTTCGCGGCCAGGGTGGCACGCCGGTGCGACTCAGCGGAATAGGCGTCCTGCTCCTCCCGGGTGATTCCGAGTTTCGCGTTGTACCTGTCGGTGGCGGACCCCATACCTTCGAGGTCGAACGCGCAAAACAGCGCGTCGTGGGAAGTCGAGTCGATGACCTTGCTGTCGCCGTACCGATAGCCGGCACGGGCACCCGGGAGCAAGTAGGGGCCGTGGGTCATGGACTCCATGCCACCGGCGACGACGATGTCGAACTCTCCGGCGCCGATGAGCTGGTCAGCGAGCGCGATGGCGTCGAGCCCGGACAGGCACACCTTGTTGACCGTCAACGCGGGCACGCCCATCGGGATACCGCCCTTGACGGCCGCCTGACGTGCGGTCATCTGGCCAGCCCCCGCCTGGATGACGTGACCCATGATGACGTAGTCGACCTGCTCGCCAGTGATACCGGCCTTGTCCAACGCGTTCGCGATTGCGAGGCCTCCGAGGTCAACTGCCTCGAAACTCTTCAAGGCTCCTGAGAGCTTGCCGATCGGCGTACGAGCGCCGCTGACAATGACGGATCCTGGCATGTGACCTCCATGTATCGATGAGCTTGCCGACAGGTTGATGAACAGACGCCGGGCCAAATCTGGCAGTGCACACGGCGGCCAGCCGGGGGAGGCGGTCAGGCGCGTGACTGTGGTGTGACCCGCTCGACAAGCCTCGTACAAAGAGGTGACTTCCGCAACAGAAGCATCCGTCATGATTGGCCGCGCGGTTGGCAGGCCGGTAGCGATACGATCGTCGTCGTCTGTAGCAACCTCCGAGCACCCTCAACGTCACGAGTGACTCCTGTCGCTTGAATCGCCCCAACAACCAACGACCGGAAAGGCATCGCTATGTCGTCCCCCCAAGAGCAGTACGCAGAGTCCCTCCGCACTGGGCAGAAGGCCGTATCTAACGCCGTCGAGTCGTGGACCAAGAGCGCTCAGAGCGCCCTCGGCACCCCCCCGGCCAGCACGTCCGGGGCGTTTAACCCGAGCACAGTCATCGATCAGGTCTTCGACTTCGCCGAGCGGATGCTCCAGGTCCAACGAGATTTCGCCAAGACTCTCTCGGCCACCGCGGCGTCGGCCGCCGAGTCCGCGCGCGAGCAGACTGAGGCAGCCGCTGAATCCATCCGCGAGCAGACCAGTGCGGCCAAGAAGCAGACCAGTGCACCGCGCAAGCAGACCAGTACGGCCAAGAAGCAGCCCTCTTCGGCCAAGCAGACGTCCACCGCCAAGACCACGTCCACGGCTCAGAAGAAGGCCCGCAAGGCGTGACCGGCCCCGGCTCAGCGGACTGCTTGGCCTGACATCGACAAGGGTGAGAGGCGAATGACCTGGCGACCCGCCGAGACGATGGACGTGTCGGTGAGCGGGGGCACGCTGCGCGTTGCCCGGTTGGCGGGTCCCGGAGCGATGGTTCTGGCTGTCCACGGCATCACCGCAACACACCTGGCCTGGATAGAGGTTGCCAAAGCCTTGCCCACCGTGACACTGCTGGCTCCCGACCTGCGCGGCCGAGGTCGCAGTGCCGCCCTCCCCGGCCCGTATGGCTTCGAGGCCCACGTCGCGGATCTCGTCGCCCTGATGGATGCCACCGACTGTGAGAGGGTCGTCGTCGTCGGTCACTCCATGGGTGGCTTCGTCGCCGTCGCACTGGCAGCGTGGCATCCCGAGCGAGTGTCCCGACTGGTGCTGGTCGACGGCGGGCTGCCGCTCGGGAGAACCGATGACCCGCCTCCTGCGGGTGGGATCGACGCTGTGCTCGGACCCGCTGCCGCTCGGCTCGCGATGACCTTCCCGAGCCGAGCCGCCTACCGCGACTTTTGGCGTGTCCATCCCGCAATCGGGCCGATGTGGACCCCCTCGGTTCAGGCCTACATCGACTACGACCTCGTCGGCAAGCCTCCCGAACTGCGCTCTTCATGTTCCGAGGAGGCCATGCGGGTCGACGGCGCTCAGGTCGTCGACCATGCGGCCACGAGCGCCACGTGGGGCCGGGTCAGTGTGCCTACCACGTTCCTGCGGGCCCCGCGCGGCCTGCTCGACGCGCCCCCGCCCTTGTACCCGGAGGAGTCCATGGCCACGTGGTCCCGAGGCACGGCAACGGTCGAAGCGCGAACCGTCGCGGACACGAATCACTACTCGATCCTGCTCGGCGCAGCGGGCGCCGGTGCCGTCGCGGCGGCCATCACCGCAGCTGTGGACAGTCAGGCAGTGCTGGCCGACCAGAGCTCGGCGCCGCGCGACGACTCCGGTTGAGGGGCTGGCCCCGTGTCCGGGATGCTGACTGCTGAACTTCCGCGTAACGTCAAGACCGACTCGACCGTTGGAAACGGCGGCCAGAGAGAGGTGGCATGGTGAGCGATCCCAGCTCGGGACCGCCAGCGGACGTGCTCGGCGCCTACATACGGGCTCAGCGCCAGCTTGCCGACTTGTCACTGCGCCAACTCGCCGGACTGAGCAACGTGTCCAACGCATACCTCAGTCAGATCGAGCGGGGTCTTCACCAGCCCTCGGTGAAGGTGTTGCGGTCAATCGCCGGAGCGCTGAACCTCTCCGGTGAGACCCTGCTAGTCCAGGCGGGTCTGATCGATGCGAAGGGTTCCGCGACCTCGTCGCATACCGATTCCGAAGCCGCCATCCTCGCCGACCCCGACCTCACCGAGGAGGAGAAACAGGTCCTGCTGGGTGTGTATCGAAACTTCCGTCAGCGGCATGACTAGTGCTTCACCCCATTCAGAGAAAAGGACCGACTATGTCATCGCAACAGGAATACGCCGAATCCGTGCGGAGCAGCCAGAGGGCTGCTGAGCAGGCCGTCGCGACGTGGGCAAAGAGTGCGCAAAGCGCCTTCACGGCACCGCCCCGAGGCGCCGAGGGTCCGTTCGACCCCAATCAGGTCATTGACCAGGTTTTCAATTTCGCTGAGCAGATGCTCGGGGTGCAGCGAGAGTTCGCCAAGACCCTGGCGGCCACAGCTGCTTCGACCGGCGACGTCGTGCAGAAGCAGGTCAAAAAATCCGCGCCCGAGCGAAACCCCGGGAATTACGACGATTTGACCAAGGCCCAGCTGCAACAGGAACTCGCTGGTCGCGGCCTACCCAAAACCGGCAATGTTGGCGATCTCCGTAAGCGGCTCCTCGACGACGACCGGAAGTAAACGACGACCATGCCGTCCGACATCGACCTCTCCGGGCGGAAGGCTCTCGTCACCGGCGCGGCCAGCGGTATCGGAGCGGCCTGCGCCCACCGGTTGGCGGCGGCCGGGGCTCGCCTCACGATCGCCGACCTAGACGGCGAACGAGCCCAGTCCGTAGCCGATGAGGTGGGCGGGGAAGCGTGGCAGGTCGATCTTGCGGATACCGCCGCGTTGGCGGATCTGGCGTTGGACGTCGACGTGCTGGTCAACAATGCCGGCTTCCAGCACATCGCGCCGGTGCAGGAATTCCCGCCCGAACGCTTCTCCGCCGTTCTCCGGGTGATGCTGGAGGCGCCGTTCCTGCTCATCCGTGCGGCGCTTCCGCACATGTATGAGCGAGGCTTCGGACGGATCGTGAACATCTCTTCTGTGCACGGCCTTCGCGCTTCGCCGTACAAGTCGGCCTATGTGGCAGCCAAGCACGGCCTCGAAGGCTTGTCCAAGGTCGTCGCGCTGGAAGGCGGCCCCCATGGGGTCACCTCCAACACCGTCTGTCCGGCCTATGTGCGTACGCCTCTCGTGGAAGGCCAAATCGCCGCTCAGGCCACGGCGCATGGGATCTCTGGAGAAGAGGTCGTGGAGCGCGTCATGCTCACCGAGCCAGCGATCAAGCGGCTCGTCGAGCCGTCCGAAGTGGCGGAGACGGTTACGTTTCTCTGTGGTCCGGCCGCTTCTTTCATCACGGGCTCCGCGATTATTCTCGACGGCGGCTGGAGCGCGCGATGAGTCCGGGCCTCCGCTGACGCCACGGCGTGGCGACGAGCAGGTCTTGACGCCAGGGCGATGGCGGAGGAGCAGGGCTCACGTGAGCGAGTCAGATGCGGATGACATGAGCGGCTATTGGACCGTGCGGGCGAACGATGGCACTCGCCTTCGCGCCTGGGACAACGGCTCTGACGGCGTACCCGTCATCATCAGCAACGGCCTCGGTAGCCCACCGGCCGCCTGGCCGGCGGTCACGGAGAAGTCCAGCGGGTTCCGGGTCGTGACCTGGTATCACCGCGGGCTGGGCGGCTCACAACGGCCTCTTGACGCGGGCGCCATCCAGGTGGAGCACCACGTCGCCGATTTGGGTTCGGTGATGGAGTCCGCCGGCATAGAGCGCGCGCTCATCATCGGTTGGTCCATGGGCGTCAACGTGGCCTTCGAGTTCGCGCAGACGCAACCCGAGCGGGTTGCCGGCATCCTCGCAGTGGGAGGCATACCTGGAGGCAGCCTCACGTCGATGTTCGGCTCGGTCGGTATGCCGCGGCATCTCCGCGAGCCCGTCGGTCGGATGAGCGCTCAGATGCTCCGCATCAGCGGGCCTTGGCTGTCCCTCCTGGGCGCTGCCATCCCTCGGTCCCACCACCCGTTGTCCCGGACCGGGATCGAGGCGTTAGCCCGTGAAGCCGGACACGCAGGCGCACTGGCTGCCGTCCTTCGAGAGTTTCTTGCGCACGACTGGGACTGGTATTCGCGGCTCGTTTTGGCCGCCGGTGACCACCGCCCCATAGACGTGTCATCCGTCGGGTTCCCGGTCACTTTGCTTGCCGGTCGCCATGACTCGATCACCTCGAGCGACGACATCGTTGCTGTCGCACAGACGATCCCGGGCGCTCGGGTCTCCGTCTTGCCAGCTGGCACCCACTTCCTGCCCCTGCAGTACCCAGGGCTGATGCTCGAAGAGCTTCGCCGACTAACTCTCCGAGAGGTGAGCGGCGAGACTGGCGGAACGCAGGACGACGCAGCGGAGCCTGCCTAACCGGAGGGAGAATCCCTGGCGCGGATCATGCGGTCGGCACGTCACCAAATGTTACGTCCTGTTAACGCACGGGTATTATCTGGGCAACGTGGACGGAGTAGAACAGATTCTCAGCACCATCCCTATGATTCCGGGGCTTGCGATGGACACCATGACGCTCTCGAGCACGGCCGTCGCGTTGCTGGCTAGCCCTCCAACCGAGAAGAGCGCCAGCTCTGAACAGAGTGACCCGGCGACCGTGAGGCTCCGTGAGATGGTCCACCAGGCACTAGTGAGCGAAGACACTCTGGAGGCTCTCACCGGTCTCAATGAGGCTGTCATCGGCCTCGAGCGGTGGCGTGTCGATGGGGCGAGCTACCTACGGCTCGGCCAAGAGTTGCAAGCCAGCGTCGATGGCGACGTCTGGCTACGCAACGAGATCCACGGTCTCGTCACCTCGCTGCTGGGACGGTCGGAGCCATGGCGCTGGGCTCGGCTCCTGCATGAGTACGCCGAAATTGCCAGGCATCAGAACCGGTTGAGTGAGGCCATCGTCGGCTACGAGCAGAGTCGCTCCGTCATGACGGTGTATGGCGACAGGCAGGCGGCCGCGCGCAGCCTGACGAATCTCGGTGCCGTGTACGAGGATGTCGGCGATCTGCCCGCAGCCGCTGAGTGTTATCGAAGCAGCAGTGCCGCGTTTGCCGAGCTGGGCGACCAGGCCGCCGCCGCTGAGATCTGCGTGAATCTCGGGAACATTTTGCAGCGGCAAGGACGCTGGACCGACGCCGCGCACTGCTTTGAGCAGAGCACACGACAGCTGCGTGAGCTCGGCCAACGACCTTCTGCGGCGCGCGCTCTCATCAATCAAGGCAATCTGCTGCAAGACCAAGGCCGTCTCGAGGAGGCGTTGAATTGCCTCGAGGAGAGCCATCGGGAGCTCCAAGAGGTGGGTGAATCGCAAGCCGCCGGGCAGATTCTGATGAACATCGCCTCGGTTCACGAGGATTTGGGGGATCGGAACGCGGCTGCCGACTGCTACCACCGCACCATTGAGCTCTTGCGTGACCAGGACGACAGGGTTTGTGCGCGTGCGTTCGACCGGTTGGGACTGATTCACATGTGGCAGGGTGACTGGGATGCGGCCGCCGACTGCTACGGCGAGAGCTACGGCCTGCACCGAATGCTGGGAGACGACCTGCTCGCCACCGAGGTTTTGCACAACCTCGGTCTCGTCCATCTCAGCCAACGTCGCTTGAGCGACGCGATCGACAGTGCCGAGCGTTGCCGGGCCGTTTTTCGAGCCTCTGGTCAGCGATCGCACGAGGCGACAACTCTTGCGCTCCTTGTTCTTGCGGAGCTCAACGGCGGTCATAGCGACGCGGCCCAGCAGCACCAGGAGGAGGCATTGCAGGTGCTTGGGCCACTGCGCGACGTCGAGGTCGAGCACACCACCGTGTAAGGGCGCCAGCAGCACCGCGATCGCCTAGCAACGGTGTCAGTCAACAACGCCGGAGTGTGTCCTCGCTCTCATGGGGCAACAGCGCTCTCCGCTTGACATACACGGCGGAGCGCGTAGTATTTCAATCACCAAGTACGACAGCCCCTACCGCAAGGAGAACACAGCACATGGCCATCCAGGACCAGTACGTCAGCACCATCCGCGAGGCACAGCAGAACTGGGCCGACGTGGTAGAGACTTTCACCGACAACCTGCAGAAGTTCGCTCCGACCGCTAGCCCCTTCTCCACCATCGACCCCAACGCGGCTATCGACCAGCTCTTTGACTTCTGGGAGAAGACCCTCGAGGTCCAGCGCGACGTCGCCAAGCAGTTTGCTGGTGCGACCGTCTCCATCGGTGAGAAGGTTCGCGACCAGGCAGAGACGGTCGGCACCGTCGTCCGCGACCAGGTCGAGTCCGCCCAGCGCACCGTGCGCGAGCAGGCCGAGGAAGCCGAAGAAGCCGCCCGTGAGGAAGCAGCGAAGGTCGAACGAGCTACCCGCGCGCAGGCCGCGAAAGCCGAGCGAGCCGCCCGTGAACGGATCGCCGAGAAGTATGAAGACATGACCAAGGCTGAGCTCCAAGAGGTGCTCGCCAGCCGCGACCTGCCGAAGACCGGCAACGTCGACGAGCTCCGCGACCGGCTCATCGCCGACGACCAGGAGTAGCGTCTCGCCCTGTCCGCGTCCCTAGATGTCGCGGCGGGCGTTCGTTCAAATGCATGATGCCGAGAGCCCACAGGTCAGCTGGCCTGTGGGCTCTCGCCGCGTCGGGATCAGCCAGCGCGGGCGCGTGGGTTCTCTGGGGGAAGGCGTCCAGGAACGACACCTGGGCGATGCAGGAAGTTTTCGATCATAGGGGCCAGCTTCCCCGCATGTTCGAGCAGACACAGGTGCCCACCTCCCCGAACGATGTGCTTGCGGGCATGCGGAAGCAAGCGGGCCAGCATGTCCGCGTTGGACGGCGGCACAAGTTCGTCTTCGGATCCGGCAAGGACCAGAGTAGGTTGGCTAAGCTCCGGCAGCCAGTAGAGGCTGGACCAGAATGCGGCGGCCCAGAACTGGTACATGAACCCGCGGGCGCTCGGCGGGTTGGTGGCTCGTCTCCGCGGCTCCTGACGGACCAGCCCCCGTTCCACGGCTGTCTGCGAGACGTCCTCGGCGGGGACGGTCTCGAAGACCGCGCGAGAGTAGTAGCGCTCCGGCGTCGTCATGGCCAAGAGGGCAGCGGGGCTGCCCGGGACGCTGCCCCAGCCACACGAGGTGGAGGCGAGCACCAACCGTCCGACCCGCCTGGGGGCGAGATGAGCGAGCTCCTGGGCGACCATCCCACCAAACGACAGCCCGACCATGTCGACTTCCCCATAGCCGAGGTGGTCGACCAATGCCAGCGCCAGCCGGGCGTGGCCGCCAATGGAGAGTGGCAGATGGGGGGCCCCAGAGCCGCCACTACCTGGAGTGTCGAACGCAATGGAGCAGGTGTCGGACATTCGCTGCAACAGGGGATCCCAGAGCTCCAACGGAGCGGCGAGGCCGTTCAAGAACAACACCGGCGGCCCGTCTCCTTGACCTTGGACCCGGACACGGACGCGCTCACTACCGAGTTGCACGCTGTGCTCTACCGCTGCGGGACCCACGGTCAAGGCTCTCCTTCCGGGGGGACCATTACCCACGACTGCTGCCCTGACGCCCACCGTCTCCCTTTTCGTGGCCATGGGCAGCGACTCACAACGGCAGCAGTCAACCTACTTGCTGCCACTCCGAGAGACCTGCGGACACCCCGCGGCGCACTGCCACTCAGGCGCCGCGAGATCAGCTATGGTGGACCTACCATCCCGCAGGATGGTGGTGGGATGACGGGAAAGGAGGAGGCTATGAGTGAGAGTGACAAGACCGAGAAGATTACGGTGAACCTCGGGCTCGTTGATCTCGGTCAGATCGACTTACTGGTCCAGGAGGGCTTTTACGCCAATCGCACCGACTTCTTACGGGCCGCCACCCGCAATCAGCTCTCTGCACATTCCGACGCCGTCAACCAGACGGTCGCACGTAAGACGCTCGCACTCGGAGTCCGACACGTGACCGCCGCAGAGCTAGAAAAACACCAAGCGGCAGCGTCAAAAGTGCACATCCGTGTCCTCGGCTTGGCCACCATCGCATCCGACGTATCGCCTGAGCTTGCGGCAGCAACGATCGAGTCCGTGGAAGTGCTCGGAGCCTTCCGAGCCTCTGCTGAGGTGAAAGCCGCATTGGCGCAGCGCACTCTGGGTGGCCGATGAATCTCGACAGCGACGAGCAGAACTCGCCGTACACAAATCAACCATCACAACAGCGAAATACAGAGACGGAGACCCACATGAATGACGACGGGCAAGCAAACATGGCGGAGGCGACTCGGCTGACGCGGGCGGGGCGACTGGCTGAGGCCACCGCACTTCTCCAGCGCAAGCTGGGTAAGGGGCAGCCGCCCGCGACGACACCGGGGAGGGCAGTTCCGGCCGACCGTCCAGCGCTTATGCCCGCGGGCCGCGGTTTGGGCCGCGCCACTGGCGAGCGCCTGCGCGAGAAGCTCCATCGCGGAGGCGATGTGCCCGCCGCGAAGCCAACGCGGACGTCCTCCCCCGCCTTGCCCGGAACCTTCACCGACGCTCACCACTCAGGCCCGACCGACACGAGGCGGTACAAGCTCTACATTCCCTCGGGCTATACCGGATCCCCACGTCCTTTGATTGTCATGCTGCACGGCGGAACGCAGAGCGCGGACGACTTTGCCGCAGGCACCGGCATGAACGCTGTGGCAGAGCGCGAAACATTCCTCGTGGCCTATCCGGAGCAGTCCACTGGCGCCAACGCGATGAAGTATTGGAACTGGTTTCGGCCAGTCGATCAGCGCCGCGGAGGAGGTGAGCCGGCGCTCATCGCCGGCATCACTCAAGAAGTGCTCCAGACGTACGCCGTCGATGCAGGGCAGGTCTTCGTGGCCGGCTTCTCGGCGGGTGCGGCCATGGCTGCTGTCATGGCTGCCACGTACCCAGACCTGTACGCCGCTGCCGGTGTCCACTCTGGACTGGCCTACGGGTCCGCCCAAGATGTCGGCTCAGCCTTTGCGGCGATGAAGCAGGGTCCGTCGCGTCCCGTCAGACTGCCGGGCGCCACCGTCCCGCTCATTGTCTTCCACGGCGACCAGGATCAGACAGTGGCTCAGGTGAACGCCGATCGGCTTGTGGACCAATGGCGCTCGAGTCCAGCGAAGACCGCGACCAGCGCGCCGACGGTGCGCCGCGACGAGACACCAGGCGGTCGGGCCTACTCCCAGTCGATCTACTCCGACGCTGAGGGCGACGTCGCGATGGAGCAATGGATTGTCCACGGAGGTGGTCATGCTTGGTCCGGCGGCAGCCCCGCAGGTTCCTATACGGACCCGCTGGGCCCAGATGCCTCCGTTGAGATGGCGCGCTTCTTCCAGGCGCACCGCAGGTGAGGCGAGGGCTACGTCACTTCGCTTGCGTAGTCGGCTTGTCATCACCTTCTCCAGCAAGCTGACACCCCTGCCGAGCCGCCCTCGAGGTGACCCCACTTTGGCCCTCTGCAGGCAGGTGACTGCGCTGCTACTGTGCTTTTGGATATGGGCATATGCGGGATGCGATGCGGTGATGACGGACCGCTGTTGTTGCAGCACTCGACCCGCAAGCCTGGGCCAGCCCAGTCAGGGACACAGTGAATAGCCCTGAGTCGACTCTTTGTGGGAGTGAGCTATGACCGACAACGCCCAACTCATCGAAAGTGCGGATGAGCTCGAGCAGGTTCTTGAAGATTTGCAGAAGATCGATACCTTCGAGCCGCCGCCGAGTTTCCGCGAGCAGGCTCGCATCCAGGATGAGGGGGTGTACGAGGCGGCCGAGCGCGACCCGGAGGGTTATTGGGCCGAGCAGGCCCGGCAGTTGCACTGGGACCAGCCGTTCGACACCGTGCTCGATGACTCCAACCCGCCGTTTTACACCTGGTTCGCCGACGGGACACTCAACGTGTCGTACAACTGCCTCGACCGGCACGTCGAAGCAGGTCGCGGTGATCGAGTCGCCTACCACTGGCGGGGCGAGGAGGGCGAGGAGCGCGACATCACGTATGCGGACCTGTTGCGCGATGTGCAGTTGCTCGCCAACGGCCTGAAAGACCAAGGCATCGGCAAGGGAGACGTGGTCGGCATCTTCATGCCGATGATCCCCGAAGTGGTCGTAGCCATGCTGGCGTGCGCGCGAATCGGCGCTCCGCACAACGTAGTGTTCGGTGGATTCTCACCCGACTCCGTGCGTGAGCGGATGGAAGTTTCGGACGCAAAGGCCCTCATCACCGTCGACGGTGCGCGCCGAAAGGGCAAGGCGGCACCCATCAAGCGCGAGGTCGACCGCGTGATGGGCGACCTGGGCGCGCTGAAGACGATCGTCGTGGTGCGTCACACCAACACGGACTGCGATATGCAGGACGGTCGGGACGTGTTCTACGACGAGTTGCTGGCCAAGAGTAAGCCGGAGTGCCCGGCCGAGCCGATGCCAGCCGAGCATCCGCTTTTCATCTTGTACTCCTCGGGTTCGACCGCCAAGCCCAAAGGCATCCAACACACCACAGGTGGTTATCTGACCGGGGTCACCGCCACCCACCGCGACGTCTTCGACCTGCGTCCGGAATCCGACGTGTATTGGTGCACGGCCGACGTGGGCTGGATAACCGGGCACTCTTTCATCGTCTACGGTCCGCTCGCCAACGGGTGCACCAGTGTCATGTTCGAGGGTGCACCGGACTACCCGGCCAAAGACGTCTGGTGGGAGATCATCGAGCGCTACGGGGTGACGATCTTCTACACCGCGCCGACGGCGATTCGCGCCTGCATGAAGTGGGGTGTGGAACACCCCAACAAGCACGACCTGTCGTCGTTGCGGCTGCTCGGGTCGGTCGGGGAGCCGATCAACCCGAAGGCGTGGCTGTGGTACTACAAGGTGATCGGCCGCGAGCGCTGCCCTGTGGTGGACACCTGGTGGCAGACCGAGACAGGCCAGCTGATGATCGCGCCGCTTCCCGGCGTGACGACGGCCAAGCCGGGGTCGGCGACCCGCCCGCTGCCCGGCATTGCGGCGGGGCTCGTGGATGCCGACGGCAACGAAGTCAAAGAAGGCACTGGAATCTTGGTGATCACTCGTCCGT
>JACCZJ010000206.1 GCA_013696065.1 Nocardioidaceae bacterium | reverse complement strand
GTGCGCCGAGCGCGCAGTTCAAGGAGGCGGCGGCGATCGCGAAGCTCTACGCCACCGAGTCGGCGGTCACCGCCACCCGCGTCGCCACCCAGGTGTTCGGTGGCTACGGCTTCATGGAGGAGTACCCCGTGGCCCGCTTCTACCGTGACGCCAAGGTGCTCGAGATCGGAGAGGGCACGTCTGAGGTGCAGCGCATGCTCATCGCCCGTGGCCTCGGCCTCCCGGTGGAGTAAGCAGGCCTCTCGACTGAACGCCTGACCCCGCGCAACGCTGCGCGGCTCGCTCCGGCTCTTGGCGAGCCGCCGACGTGCCGGCCCTTTACCGGCGCGTGTGTGGGGCTTTCCTAGCGTGTCGGCGGCCACAGGTCGGTCCAGGCCACGCCCAGCTCCACAGCCATCAGTCGAAGCAGCGGCAGCGAGATGCCTACCACGTTGTGCGGGTCGCCTTCGATCCCTCGGACGAACGCCCCACCGAGCCCATCCAGGGTGAAAGCCCCCGCGACAGTGAGCGGCTCCCCAGTGGCGACGTAAGCATCGATCTCGCCCGATGTCAGCTCGGCGAAATGTACGACGGTGGCGGCCCCACGGGCGAGCGCCCGGCCTGACCCCACATCTGCCAGGTAGTGGCCGGTATGCAGCACACCGCTGTGGCCGCTCATGGCGGTCAGACGCTCGACCGCCTCGGTCCTGGAGCCCGGTTTCCCGTACGCCGACCCGTCCAGCTCGAGCACGGAGTCACACGCGACGACCAGCTCTCGCTGACCTTCGAGCGGGTCAGGACGCGTGCGCACCACGGCTTCGCCCTTGAGACGCGCCAACCGCAGAGCCAGGTCAGCGGCCCCGGACTCGGTGGCCACAGACTCATCGACACCGGAAACGACCACGCTGGGATCGAGCCCGGCCCGCCGGAGCGTCTGGAGTCGTGCCGGAGAGGCGGACGCCAGGACGAGCCTGACCGTCATCTCGCCGGGGTCGCAAAGACGACGTGGCGCATGAAAAAGAAGTTGATGGTCGACGAGACCACCTGGGCGCACAGGAATGCGGCTACGACGCGCAGGTCCCACGTGGCTGGAATGAGCTCCAGCCCGAGAGCGTTGACGCCGACGTTCACGACCAGCGTGACGGCGTACAACATGGTGAAAGACACCGCGGCTCGCCGACCGCCGACGACCCCGAAGGTGTAGGTGCGGTTGAAGAGGTAGGCACAGACGGTGGCCACGACGAAGCTGATCGCCTTCGCAGGAGTCAAGGCGACTCCGGTAAGGGCGAGCAGTTGGTAGACGACGAAGTCGATGGCGACCGTGGTCGCACCGACCAGGAGAAACCTCAGGGCCTGCTGGTGGGCGGCGTCACTGCGGCCCGTGGCGCGGTCGGAAGACACGACGTCGGAGTGTAGCCTCGTGCGAATGAGCGGAGGGGATCGGCAGCGAGGTCTCTCGGTTCCAGCTCTGGTAGCTACCGCCCTCCTTGCCCATGACCTCCCGAGCTCCACCGAGCAGGAGCGGCTCGAAGCCGCCCACTACGTCGACGACAGCGTGGCCGCCTTGCCTGACGTCACCCGGGCAGGGGTGCGCCTGGCCTCCGCGGCCGTGTATGTCGCTCTAAGCGCCATGGCACGCGCCCCATATCGGCGAGTCGACCCGCAACGGCAGTCGGAGCTTGCGGCCACACTGGCGGGTGTTCCGTTGCCCATCCTCGGAGAGTTCAGCCGCCTGACCCGGGGGCTGGGCCTGGTCGGCGTATTCGAGCACAGAAATCGCGCCCTCGCCCCATGAGCCGACATGTCGACGCTCTCGTCGTGGGATCCGGACCGGGCGGAGCCGTCACCGCTCGCGCCCTCGCCGAGGCCGGGCTCGAAACGCTCGTCATCGAAGAGGGGGACTGGGTCGAGCCCGGAGCGGTGGAGCCCTACTCCGTGGAGCAGATGCAGCGGCAATACCGCAACAGCGGATTAACCGTGGCGTTGGGCATGCCTTCTATCGCCTACACCGAGGGATGCGGTGCCGGAGGCGGCAGCGAGGTCAATTCCGGGTTATATCACCGGCCGTCGGCTGAGTTGCTCCAGGAGTGGTCGTCTCGCTACGGCATCGACGGACTCGACGCCGAGACCCTCGCTCCCCACCACG
>JACCZJ010000168.1 GCA_013696065.1 Nocardioidaceae bacterium | reverse complement strand
CCCGAGACCTGTCCGAGGCGCTCGGCCTCGACATCGACGTGGATATCGTCGCCGTACTTGACCTGGCTCGCGACGCGGCTCACCGCGTCGAGCGGCCTGCCGCACCCTTGACCACCTTCCTCGTGGGGTACGCCGCTGCCGCGCGGGGTGGCACAGCGGCCGACCTCGCCGAGTGCATGCGCATCGCCACCGAGCTGACAGAGACCTACGTCGAGGGCTAACCCCATCCCGATTTGGAGCGATATGGCGTCCCAAAGGCGGCCGAGGCCAAAACACTCGCCATCTCGTTCCACATCGCGGGCTAACCAGAGACGCGGCTACGGTGACAGGCATGCGTGCTGTGCTGTGTCGTGAAGCCGGAGGGCCGGAGGTTCTCGAGCTGGCCGAGAGGCCGGACCCCGAGCCGAAAACAGGTGAGGTCGTCATCGAGGTTGCCGCCTCGGCGGTCAACCGGGCCGACCTCATGCAACGCGAGGGGCGTTATCCTCCGCCTCCGGGCGAGTCCGACGTACTGGGGCTGGAATGCTCCGGCACGATCGTGGCCGTTGGCGACGGGGTCACCCGATGGCAGATCGGTGACGAGGTCTGCGCATTGTTGGCCAGTGGCGGATATGCCGACAAGGTCGCGGCTCCCGCCGGACAGGTGCTGCCCGTTCCCCCCGGCGTCAGCCTCGTCGAGGCCGCGGCGCTGCCGGAGGTTACCGCAACGGTGTGGTCCAACGTGTTCATGGTCGCCGCGCTCCAACCAGACGAGGTTTTCCTCGTGCACGGGGCAGGCGGCGGCATCGGCACGATGGCGATCCAACTTGCCGCCGCCCTCGGCGCCCGGGTCGCCTGCACGGTGGGTTCCGCTGACAAGGCGGAGATATGCCGCGAGCTGGGTGCCGAGCTCGCGATCAACTACCGCGAACAGGACTTCGTCGAGGAGGTACGGCGACTGAACGGGTCGGGGGCTGACGTGATCCTCGACAACATGGGCGCCTCCTACCTTGCCCGCAATGTCGACGCCCTCGCCACCGAGGGACGCCTCGTGGTCATCGGGCTGCAAGGCGGCGCCCAGGGCGAGCTCGACCTGCGCAACCTCTTGGGCAAACGCGGCGCTGTGATCGCGACCGGGCTGCGATCTCGCCCAGCCGCCGGCAAGGCCGCCATCATGGCCAGCGTGGAGGCAAATGTCTGGCCGCTCATCGCTGGCGGGCGGGTACGGCCGATCGTCCACACGTCGTACCCGCTCGAGGACGTCCGAGCGGCGCACGAGCTGGTGGAGTCCAGCGCTCACATCGGCAAGGTGCTGCTCACCACGTAGGCTGCACGCATGACGAGCGAGCAACCCGAGTCCGAGCAGCAGCAAGAAGACACCCCCCGAGTGGTCGTGGTCGGACCGAACCAGATGGGGGTGGCCGGGGGCACTGAGGACGGTGACGAAGCTCGCTCCGTCGCGGATCTGGTCGAGCAGCCCGACAAGGTGATGCGTATCGGCAGCATGATCCGCCAGCTGCTCGAAGAGGTGAAGTCCGCTCCTCTCGACGAGGCAAGCCGGGTTCGGCTCCGGGAGATTCACCACGCGTCGATCAAGGAGCTCGAACAGGGTCTCGCTCCGCAGTTGGTAGACGAACTCGAACGGCTTAGCCTGCCCTTTGCCGAGGCCACGCCCAGCGAGTCTGAGCTGCGGATCGCGCAGGCCCAGCTGGTCGGCTGGTTGGAGGGCCTCTTCCACGGGATCCAGACCACGATCTATGCCCAGCAGATGGCGGCGAGGGCTCAGCTCGAACAGATGCGCCGGGCGCTACCACCAGGCTCGATGCCCGGCGCTGAGGGACAAGGGCCTCCCGGTGCCCCGCAAGGGCCCGACAGTGGCAACCAGAGCAACGGTATGTATCTCTAACTGCGCAGCGGGACTCCGGAGCGATCCGCCCCGGCCACGGGTTCCACCGGGACCACCGGCCTGGAGGGCAAGGAAAAGTTTGCCGCTAATCCAATCCGATCAGCCTCTGGTGCCGAATCACCTCTGTGATGCCCACCAAGACCAACCGATACATTCTCGGCGCAGCAGCCGGCCTCCTTTCCGCTGCCGCCGGGGTCGGCGCTTCGATGGTCGTCTCGGTCGTCGTTGGTGGGCAGTCACACCCATCACGGTCGCCGGGGGTCGGGTCATCGAC
>JACCZJ010000109.1 GCA_013696065.1 Nocardioidaceae bacterium | reverse complement strand
AACAGGAGCAGATCCGTGGCTAGCGTCAAAGAGCAGTTCTGGGACCCGATCGCCGGCTTCGGTGTGACCTTCCGGACCATGTTCAAGAAGGTCGTGACGGAGGAGTACCCCTTCGAGAAGAAGGCGACCGCGCCCCGCTTCCATGGCCGCCACCAGCTCAACCGTTGGCCCGATGGTCTCGAGAAGTGCATCGGTTGCGAGCTGTGCGCCTGGTCCTGCCCGGCGGACGCAATCTATGTCGAGGGCGCGGACAACAACGACGCGGAGGGCCAGCGATTCTCACCCGGTGAGCGCTACGGCCGCGTCTACCAGATCAACTACCTGCGCTGCATCCTCTGCGGGCTCTGCATCGAGGCCTGCCCCACCCGCGCGTTGACCATGACCAACGAGTACGAGCTCGCTGACTCCTCCAGAGCCGACCTGATCTACGAGAAGTCGGACCTGTTGGCGCCCCTGCTCCCGGGCATGGAGGAGCCACCGCACCCCATGCGGCTCGGTGACGACGAAGGCGCCTACTACAAGAACCTCGGCATCACCCCCGTCAGCCGTGTTGACACCGACGCCTCCGGCGGTGTGCCCGCGTGATCGCGTTCTGGCTGCTCGCACCAGTCATGGTGGTCTGCGCCCTTGGCATGGTCGTCGTACGCAAGGCCGTGCACTCGGCTATGTTGCTCGCCGTGGTCATGGTGAGCCTGGCGGTGTTGTACGCCGCTCAAGACGCGCCCTTCCTCTTCGCGGTGCAGATCATCGTCTACACCGGCGCTGTGCTCATGCTCTTCCTCTTTGTGCTCATGCTCGTGGGTGTCGATTCGTCGGACTCGATGGTCGAGACGCTGCGTGGCCTGCGGGTGGCTGCGGTCGTGGTCGGAGTGGTGTTCGCTGTGCTGCTGGTGGCCGGCGTGACCCAAGCGACCTACGGAGCCGCTCTCGGACTCGAGGCGGCCAACGAGGACGGCAACGTGTCCGGTGTGGCGCAGCTCCTGTTCAGCAAGTACGTCTTCGCCTTCGAGGTCACCAGCGCCCTGCTGATCACGGCTGCCCTGGGTGCGATGCTGCTCGCGCATCGTGAGCGGCTCACGCCCAAGGCCACCCAGCGCGACATGGCGCGGCAGCGGATGCGTGACTACGCCGAGCGCGGCGTGCACCCCGGTCCGCTCCCCAGCCCCGGCATGCTGGCGCGGCACAACGCGGTCGACACGCCGGCGCTGCTGCCCGACGGCACACCGTCTGAGCTGTCCATCTCTCGCGTCATGCGCGCTCGTGGCACGGTGCGGGACGTATCTCAAGACAAGCTGATCGCCACCGAGATCGAGGGCGCCACCAAGCAGCTCGAGGCGGGCCGGACGCACGACACGCAGAACGAGAGGACTGAGCGATGAGCGTGACTCCGTTCTTGGTCCTGTCTGCCTTATTGTTCTCGATCGGTGCGATCGGGGTGCTCGTTCGCCGCAACGCCATCGTGGTCTTTATGTGCGTCGAGCTCATGCTCAACGCGAGCAACTTGGCCTTTGTGGCGTTTGCCCGCCAGCACGGCAACCTCGACGGCCAGATCGCGGCCTTCTTCGTCATGGTGGTCGCAGCCGCTGAGGTCGTCGTAGGGCTCGCGATCATCATGACGATCTTCCGCACCCGCCGCTCGGCCTCGGTCGACGACGCAAGCCTGCTGAAGTACTAGAGGCCGACGATGGAGAACAACGCTGTGGACTGGCTCTATCTGATCATCGCGATCCCAGCTGCGAGCGCTGCACTGCTTCTGATCGGCGGGAAGGCGACCGATGCCTGGGGCCATCTGCTCGGCACGGCGGCATCTCTGGCGTCGTTCGCCGTGGGCGTCCTGGCGTTTGTCGAGCTCAGAGACTCAGCAGATACGCCTTCCCTGCACCAGGAGCTCTTCTCGTGGATCCAGGTCGGAGGCTTCGACGTCTCCTTCGGGTTGCTCTTTGACCGGCTCTCCGGCCTCTTCGTGTTGCTCATCACCGGCGTGGGCAGCCTGATCCACATCTATTCGATTGGCTACATGGCGCACGACGAGAGACGGCGCCGCTTCTTCGCCCAGCTGAACCTGTTCATCGCGGCCATGCTGATGCTGGTGCTGGCCGATGACTACCTCACCGTGTTCTTGGGTTGGGAAGGCGTCGGCTTGGCGTCGTACCTCTTGATCGGCTTTTTCCAGCAACGGACCTCGGCGGCCGTTGCGGCCAAGAAGGCATTCGTCGTCAACCGCGTCGGCGACATGGGCATGGCGTTGTCGATCATGCTGATGTTCGCGACCTTCGGGACCAGCTCGTTCGCGGGCGTCGAGAGCGGCATGGAGGAGGTCTCAGCCGGCACGGCGACAGCGCTCGGCCTCCTGCTCCTGCTCGGGGCATGCGGCAAGTCAGCTCAGGTGCCCTTGCAGAGCTGGCTGCTCGACGCGATGGAGGGACCGACGCCGGTGTCGGCGCTGATCCACGCCGCGACGATGGT
Source organism: Nocardioidaceae bacterium (assembly GCA_013696065.1). Lineage (GTDB taxonomy): Bacteria > Actinomycetota > Actinomycetes > Propionibacteriales > Nocardioidaceae > JACCZJ01. Next base: position 5,231 of record JACCZJ010000109.1, on the reverse strand, counting down.
GACGGCAGGTGTCTATCTCGTTGTCCGGTCGGACTTCGTCTACGAGCAGAGCCAGGTCGCCCAGGCCGCCGTCGTGATCGTCGGACTCGTCACGTTGCTCTGGGGTGCGATCATCGGGTGCGCCAAGGACGACATCAAGAAGGGTCTGGCCGGTTCAACCATGAGTCAGATCGGCTACATGATGCTCGCGGCCGGGATCGGCCCAGCCGCGTACTCCTTTGCGATCTTCCACCTGCTCACCCACGGGTTCTTCAAGGCCAACATGTTCCTCGGTGCCGGGTCGGTCATGCATGCCATGAACGACGAGGTCGACATGCGCCGGTATGGCGCGCTCCGCGCGGTCATGCCCATCACCTTTGTGACATTCGCCTGTGGCTATCTCGCCATCATCGGATTCCCAGGCTTTTCCGGTTTCTGGTCCAAGGACAAGATCATCGAGGCCGCCTTCGCTGAAAACCTGGTCGTCGGCCTCGGTGCGCTGCTCGGAGCTAGCATCACAGCTTTCTACATGACACGCATGATGATCATGACATTCATCAGCGATAAGCGTTGGGCCAAGGAGGCTCACCCACACGAGTCGTCACTGGTGATGACGCTTCCGCTGATGGTGCTCGCGGTCGCATCGGTATTCGGTGGCGTGCTGTTGCTCAACGACTGGATCGGCACCTGGCTCGAACCGGTCGTCGGTGAGGGAGAGCACCATGAGCTGCCGCTCGGCCTGACCGAGCTGGGGCTCACGATTGTGGTCGCCGTCGTGGTCTTGATCGGTGTGGGCGTGGCGGTGCGGCTGTACCGACGTGACAAAATCCCCGCCGTCGCGCCGGGCGATGTCTCGTCGTTGACGACTGCGGCCCGTCGCGATTTCTACGGCGACGCTTTCAACGAGGTGGCGCTGATGCGGCCCGGACAGTCGCTGACAAGAGGACTTGTGACGTTCGACGACCGAGGCGTCGATGGCGCCGTCAACGGCTTGGCCGCGGTGGTGGGGGGCTCGTCCGGGAGGATCCGGCGGTGGCAGACCGGCTTCGTCCGGTCCTACGCGTTGTCGATGCTGGGTGGGTCCGCTCTCGTGGTGCTCGCGTTGTTGGCGGTGAAACTCGCATGACTGGAAGTGAGATGTCCGTGCCCTGGTTGACGATCCTGGGCGCCGCGCCGCTGCTGGGTGCCGTGCTGGTGATGCTGCTGCCGCGGCGCTCCGAGCTGCCAAAGCAGGCTGCCTTCGCGATCTCTTTGGCCGTGCTCGGTCTCTCCATCGCCCTCGCGGTTGAGTACGACGTCGACGGTGGCTTCCAGTTCGTCGAGAACTACTCCTGGATCGAGGCATTCGGGGCTCACTATGCCGTCGGCCTCGACGGCCTGGGTCTCGCCCTGGTGCTGCTCACCACGATCTTGACTCCGGTCGTCATCCTCGCCTCCTGGAACGACGCCGACGATGGCCGGTGGAGCACCAACTCGTTCTTTGCCTGGATGCTCGGGCTTGAGGGCCTGGCCATCGGCGTGTTCGCCGCCACCGACGTCTTCTTGTTCTATGTGCTCTTCGAGGCGACGCTCATCCCGATCTACTTCCTGATCGGTGGGTTCGGTGGTGCCCGGCGGTCCTACGCGTCGGTCAAGTTCCTCCTCTTCAGCTTGTTCGGCGGCTTGCTGATGCTGGCCTCCGTGGTCGGCCTGTACGTCGTGTCGGCCGACTCGGCCAGCGGACCGTCATACCTGCTCGAAGATCTGATGGCTGCCGACATGTCGCAGAACACCGAGCGCCTGCTCTTCTTGGGCTTCTTCATCGCCTTTGCCATCAAGGCGCCGATGTGGCCGGTCCACACCTGGCTGCCCGATGCCGCGAGCGAAGCCACCCCCGGCACCTCGGTGTTGCTGGTCAGCGTTCTCGACAAGATCGGCACCTTCGGGATGATGCGCTTCTGCCTCGGCATCTTCCCCGAGGCGTCGCAGTGGGCCACGCCGGTCGTCATCGCGCTGGCCGTCTTTTCGGTGCTGTACGGCGCTGTGCTGGCCATCGGGCAAAACGACATCCGCCGCCTCATCGCCTACACGTCGGTATCACACTTCGGTTTCATCGTGCTGGGCATCTTCGTGATGAACAGCCAAGGCCAAGCCGGCGCCGCGCTCTACATGTTCAACCACGGCCTGTCGACTGCAGCGCTTTTCTTGATCACCGGGTTCTTGATAACGCGCCGGGGCTCGAAGATGATCAGCGACTTCGGGGGGGTCGAAAAGAGTGCACCCGTCCTGGCAGGCGTCTTCTTGGTGGCGGGCCTGTCGAGCCTTTCCTTGCCGGGGTTGTCGCCGTTCGTCAGTGAGTTCCTCGTCCTCGCCGGCACATTCACCGAGTCGATCACCGCCGCAGTCATTGCGACGCTGGGAATCGTGCTGGCAGCGCTCTATATCTTGCTGATGTATCAACGCACGATGACGGGGCCGGTGAGAGAGTCGACGAGGAACCTTCCGGACCTTGGCGGACGCGAGATCGCGGCCGTGGCCCCCCTGCTGGCGCTGATCGTCGGGCTCGGCTTCTATCCCAAGCCCGCTCTCGACATCATCAACCCCACCGTGGACACCCTGCTCGAAAGAGTCGGCGCACGTGACCCGGAACCAACCGTCGCAGTAAGGGAGGAGGCGAAGTGAACACACTGGCTGAAGCCACCTTCGACTCACCCGAAATCGCGTACGGCCGGCTCTATCCGCTGCTGATCATCTTCGGTGTCGCGATCGTCGGGGTGCTGGTCGAGGCCTTCTTGCCACGCAGGCAGCGCTACACCGCCCAGCTGGTGTTGTCGCTCGGGGGACTCGTTGCCTCGCTCGTGGGCGTCGTGCTGGTGGCGCGAGACCTGCCTTCGCACAACGACGGTGCGTCGCTGGGCAGCATCGAAGCGATGGGTGCCATCGCGGTGGACGGCCCCTCGCTCTTCATCTGGGGCGCGCTGCTTGTGCTCTCGTTCATCAGCGTGCTGCTCTTCGCCGAGCGTCAGCTCGAGGGTGGGGTCACAGCTTTCGCCGGGCAAGCCGCCGCCCTGCCCGGCACCGAGGCGGAGCGGCAGGCGTCTTCGCAAGGCGTGGAGCACACCGAGGTCTTCCCGCTGATGATGTTCGCCATCGGCGGCATGATGCTGTTCCCGGCGTCCAACGATCTGCTGACCATGTTCGTGGCACTCGAGGTGTTGTCGCTGCCCCTCTATCTGCTGTGCGGGCTGGCTCGGCGGCGCCGGCTCATCAGCCAAGAGGCCGCGCTCAAGTATTTTCTGCTGGGCGCCTTCTCGTCGGCGTTCTTCCTCTACGGCACGGCGCTCATCTACGGGTTTGCCGGCAGCGTTCAACTGGCTGACATTTCCGCCGCGGTCTCCGCACGAGTCGGATCGAGCACTCTGCTCCTGACGGGTATGGGTTTGCTGGCGGTCGGCCTCCTGTTCAAGGTCGGGGCTGCTCCGTTCCACGCCTGGACCCCCGACGTCTATCAAGGCGCACCGACGGCCGTCACGGCTTTTATGTCGGCCTGCACAAAGATCGCGGCGTTCGGAGCCCTGCTCCGGGTCTTCTACGTCGGCCTCGGCAGTGCGCGTTGGGACTGGCAGCCGATGATGTGGGCCATCGCTGGGCTCACGATGGCCATCGGGTCGGTGATCGCGATCACGCAGACCGACATCAAGCGGATGCTCGCCTACTCGTCCATTGCCCATGCAGGCTTCATCATCACCGGCTTAGTCGGAGTCCAACAGGGCGTCAACGCTGCCGAGGCAGAAATCACCAGCCTGCAATCCATCTTGTTCTACCTCGTGGCCTATGGGTTCGCGTCCATCGGCGCCTTCGCGGTGGTCACGCTGGTGCGAGACGCCGGGGGCGAGACCACGCACCTGTCTCGGTGGGCTGGTCTGGGCAGAGAGGCGCCGATCGTCGCTGGCGTCTTTGCCTTCTTCTTGTTGGCGTTTGCCGGCATACCCCTGACGAGTGGATTCACCGGTAAGTGGGCGGTCTTCACGTCGGCCTGGTCAGGCGGGGCCTGGCCGCTGGTCCTTCTGGCCGTCTTAATGAGTGTGGTGGCCGCGTTCTTCTACGTGCGCGTCATCGTCATTATGTTCTTCTCTGACCCAGTCGGCGACGGACCGACGGTCGCGGTTCCGAGCATCCTGACGACGGTCACCATCACCGTAGGTGCGACGATGACATTGGTGCTCGGCGTCATGCCGCAGCCTGTCCTCGACCTGGCGCGCCAGGCCGGGGAGTTCATTCGTTGATGGGAAGCCACTCGTGACACCGACGTCTTTGGGGTTGCCGTTTGTCGACCCAGAGCTTGAGTCGCGGGTCCGTTCGAAGCTGCTCGAGATCGAAAAGGAGCTCGCTGCCGCGGTCGAGTCCGACTGCGACTTCGTCGACGAGGCCGCCCACCACCTGCTCGCCGCCGGCGGCAAGAGGTTCCGCCCGCTGCTGGTGGTCTTGGCGTCGGAGTTCGGTGACGAGCGATCCGCTGCCGTCGTGCCGTCGGCCCTGGTGGTGGAGTTGACCCACCTGGCAACGCTCTACCACGACGACGTCATGGACGAGGCCGACCTGCGGCGCGGAGCCCAGAGCGCCAACGCACGTTGGGACAACTCAATCGCCATCCTGACCGGGGACTTCTTGTTTGCCAGGGCGTCACAGATCGTGGCAGACCTCGGCCCCGATGCAGTCCGCATCCAGGCAGAGACCTTTTCGCGTCTCGTGCAGGGCCAGATCCGTGAAACGGTCGGACCTCGAAACGGTGACGATCCGTTGGCGCACTATCTCTCGGTGGTTGCCGACAAGACGGGCTCACTCATCGCGACCTCGGCCCGCTTCGGCGCTCGATTCTCGGGCGCCAGCAGCGAAATCGAGCGGACCCTGACCGACTATGGAGAATCCATCGGTACGGCGTTTCAGCTGTCCGACGACATCATCGATATCGCGAGCGAGACCTCCGACTCCGGCAAGGTGCCAGGCACCGATCTGCGTGAAGGGGTGCAAACGCTGCCGACGCTCCTGGCGCTCGAATCTCCGGGCGACTCCCAGGGCCGACTCCGCGAACTGCTGGCCTCTCCCCTGGTCGACGATGACCAGCATGCCGAGGCGCTGCAGCTCTTGCGCGCAAACCCGGCGATGCAGCTGGCCCGCGACGAGGTCGAACGGCATACGGCCGCAGCTCGAACCGCACTGAACTCCCTGCCCGACATACCAGCCAAGGACGCCCTGTCCGCACTCTGCGACCT
>JACCZJ010000103.1 GCA_013696065.1 Nocardioidaceae bacterium | reverse complement strand
GCCGTGCCCGACAGCTCGGCGAAACGCGCGATCTGGGCAACGCTCGTGATGGGCATGATGCCAGGGATGATGGGGATGGCACTGCCCAGAGCCCGAACCCGCTCGACCAACTGAAAATAGTCATCCGCTTGGAAGAAGAGCTGCGTGATCGCGAAATCAGCGCCTGCCTTACCTTTCGCCACGAGCACCTTGGCGTCAGCGTCAAGGTCGGCAGCCTCGGGGTGCCCTTCGGGGAAGGCTGCGACCCCCACGCAGAAGTCACCCAGCTCCCGCACGAGCTCGACCAGCTCCACGCCGTAGTCCAGCCCCTCGGACGTCGTGGTCCAAGGCTGGCCCGGCCCCCCCTCCGGATCGCCGCGCAGGGCGAGCACGTTCCGCACACCTGCGTCGGCATACCGTCCGATGATCGAGCGGAGCTCGTCGCGAGTGTGCCCCACGCACGTCAGATGAGCCACCGGCGTCAGGGTCGTCTCACTCGCGATGCGTTCGGTGATCCGCACGGTCCGGTCGCGTGTCGAGCCCCCGGCGCCGTACGTCACCGAGACGAACGTGGGCTGCAACGCTTCGAGCTCCCGGATCGCCTGCCACAGCCGCGCTTCACCCTCATCGTCTTTGGGAGGGAAGAACTCGAACGAGTACGAGTGGCCACCGCCCGCAATCAGCTCGCGCACGGTCGATGCCCTCTGGGGCAGGTGGGACGACACTCCTCTGGCCACAGATCAACTCTATGGACGCGCTCAGCCAGCCTGAGGAAACGATCACGAGCTGGGACGGCTCTTACCCACAGACTCGTGCGGGCAGGAGTGTCGCAGGTGGCGATAGCGACGGCGCGCAGCAATCCGCGGCGAGGCGGTGCGCCCCTTAGGATCAATCGTGTGACGGAGACGAGCTCGACCCGCCCGCTCAAGACCTCGGGGACTCCCACCCTCCCGACTCGACCGGGTGCCACAGCAGACATCACGGCGGAAGTCACGAGCGAACCGATCAGCGTCGAGTTCCGCGAACGGATCAGCGCAACTCTCATGGCCTTCGTCGACCAGCGACAGGCTGCACTCGCCTCCTTGGGTGATGACCTCGCCCCGTTGTTCGCGACGGCCCGCCACTACCTCAGCGGCGGAAAACGACTCCGTCCCGCCTTCGCCTACTGGGGTTGGCGGGCTGCAGGTGGCAAGCCGGACAAGGCGGACGCGATCATCCGCGCCGCCGCCGCCATCGAACTGGTCCATGCCAGCGCGCTCGCGCACGACGATGTGATGGATGACTCCGCCACCAGACGAGGTCGCGCGGCGGCTCACCACGAGTTCGCGCGCGGGAGGGCCGAACAGCTCGGCATCGAGCCGACCGACCCCGCCATGCGCCGCTTCGGGCGCAGCGCCGCCATCCTGCTCGGCGACATGCTCTTGTCCTGGTCTGATGAGCTGCTCACGTCGAGCGGCTTCAAACCCAAGGCGGTCACCCGCGGACGCGTCTATTTCGACAAGCTGCGCACGGAGGTCGTCGCGGGCCAGTTCCTCGACGTATTGGCCCAAACCAGCTCGACCAGCAGCTCGTCTGACGCGATGCGCATCGTCCGATACAAGTCGGCGAAGTACACCGTCGAGCGGCCCTTGCAGTTTGGTGCCGTGCTCGCCAAGGCCGATCCGCCACTGCTCGCGGCGTTGTCGTCGTACGGCATCCCACTGGGCGAGGCATTTCAGCTGCGTGACGATCTGCTCGGCGTACTCGGCGAGACAAGCCTAACCGGCAAGCCCAGCGGTGACGACATCCGCGAAGGCAAGCGGACACTCCTCGTCGCGCGCGCCTTTCAGCTCGCGACGCCTGCGCAACGCGCGATCTTGAACGCCAACTTCGCCAAGAGCGACATCGACCACAGTGGCGTGGCCGCTGTGCAAGCGGTGCTGCAAGGCACCGGCGCGGTGCGCGCGGTCGAGACAGTGATCACTGAACTCACCGCCGCGTCCCTCTCCGCCCTGGCTCATGCGCCGATCCGCGACGAGACCGCGAGAAAAGCGCTACGGGTGCTGAGCGATCGCGTCACCAACCGCACCGTCTGAGTCAACGCACGGACGTCCCCGTATCCGTACGCCATCATGGCCGCCAGCGCT
>JACCZJ010000076.1 GCA_013696065.1 Nocardioidaceae bacterium | reverse complement strand
GCGAATGGCAGCCTCGGTGGCGAGGTCCAGGGCGAGATGTATCGCTGGATCAGAGATCCTGTGGCGAATTGTGCTGCGCTTCGACCAAATTGCCCTGTAAGGAGAATCTCCCCGGACGCGTCAGGCGACTTTGGTGAGGGCGACTCCGTAGCCGAGGTCGTGGAGTTGGCGGATGAGGAAGTCGCGTCGTTTGTCGGTGTCGGTCCGTCGGGCGAACCAGTCGCCGCCGAGGTCGTCGTAGTCGCAGTTGTCGGTGAGCAGGTGCCAGGAGATGACCAGGATCGAGTGGCCGACCGCGACTGCTGCTTTCTTCTTGCCGATGCGGCGGGCGAGCCGCCAGAACTGGGCCGACAGGTAGCTGTCGCGTTGTCGTGCTGCGGCCCAGGCGCATTGGTTGAGGATCTCGCCGAGCCATTTGTCGCCTTTGGTGGTCTTGCCCGAGCGTCGTTTGCCGCCGGTGATGTTGTTGCCCGGTGCCATCCCGGCCCAACTGGCCAGGTGACCGGCGGTTGGGAACCGGGACATGTCGACACCGATCTCAGCGATGATCGATTCGGCGGCCCGTTGCGCAACGCCCGGGATCGTGTCCAGACGGTCACGGGCTTGGACGAAAGGGACACCGGCCTCGCTGGTGTTGGCGGTGAACAGGTCATCGACTTGGATGTCGAGCTTGGCGATCGCGGCTTCGATGTATTCGGCGTGTTCGAGGGTCATGCCGATCAGCAGAGCGTGATGTTCACGGAACCGGCCGTTCAGCGCTTGACGCAAATTGGGGATTTTCTTGCGCAGTACCCCTTTGGCCATGTCGGCGAGCACCACGGCGTCGCGTTCACCAGCGACCAGTGCCTTCAGCATCAGGCGGCCCGAGACACCCAAAATGTCCGAGGCGACGACGTCGAGCTTGATGCCGGCATCCTCTAAGGTCTTTTCGATCCGTTGGAACTCCGATGTGCGGGTCTGGGTGAGCCGCTTGCGATAGCGGGTCAAATCCCGCAACTCGCGGATCACCTGCGGTGGCACGAAGCTTCCCCGCAACAGACCGTGCTCCAACAACTCGGCCAGCCATTCGGCATCGAGCACGTCGCTCTTGCGGCCGGGCAGGATCTTGACGTGCCGGACGTTCACCAGCATCAGCTCGAACGTCCTCTCCTCGAGCAGATACCACACCGGCCTCCAATACGACCCGGTCGCTTCCATCACCACTGACGTGACACCCTCAGCGGCGAACCAGTCGACCATCGCGTCCAAATCATCGGTGAACGCCGTGAACGTCCGGGTCTGCTTCACACGGCCCTTCCCGTCGCGGCCAGGGGTTCGCACACAGGCGACCACCTCTGCCTTGCCGATATCGATACCGGCACATCGCTCTACGAGCAAATCCACTCCTACCTCCTTGCTTGTCGGTTCGGTCGGGCCCGGCAGGGTCAACCGATCAACGACGCTGTGAGGCGTGTACGTAACAACAGTCCGAGGTGCCGGGAAGACCCCTGGCATCAATCTGTGACACGGGTTCGAACGCACCAAGTTCAAACGAGCTCAGCCGGGCCCGACCCGATTCTCATCCGTCGAGGCGGCCCAAGGCAATGGAATCTGTGACCCACGCGTACGGTTGGCTGCACACCTCGGTCACGCTTCAGTGACGGCTCGTCATCTTGGAAGCCCATAGACAATCCGTGATAGGGTCGTAGAATGAGGTCCGGAATCCTGATCCGGGACGCGCGGCGACGGGCACGACTTTCGCAAAGTGATCTCGCACGACGCGCCGGTGTGGCACAGTCCGTGATCAGCGCCTACGAATCCGATCGTCGCGAACCCGGCCTGCGAGCGCTCGCCCGTCTCATCGAGGCGACGGGCCATGTACTGGTCGTCACGGCGGAACCATCGGCCACCTTGCGACCTGGGCTTCCAGATACCACGCTCGGTAGGCGACTCCGCCGCCAACGACGGGCGCTGACCGACGCCGCCGCCCGTCGCGGGGCACATCAACTGCGGGTGTTCGGTAGCGTGGCGCGGGGCGAGGACCACGACGCGAGTGACGTCGACATCCTGGTCGACCTCGAGGCTGATGTCGGACTCGTCGGTCTCGCCGGCCTCCAACGCGACCTGACGAAGCTCCTCGGAGTCAATGTCGATGTCGTTCCGGCGGACGCCCTCAAGCCGACAATTCGCGACGAGGTCATGGCTGAGGCGATTCCCCTGTGAGCCGTCGCGCCGAACAACGGTTGGCCGATGTTCTCGCCGCCGCGGACGCGATCCGTCAGCATCTCGAGCGCGGGGGTCTCGATGACGGCCTGGTCTTCGACGCGGTGCGTGTCCGCCTGATCGAGATCGGCGAGGCCGTCAAGTCCATCGATCCCGACCTTCTCGCACGGGAGCCGGAGATTCCGTGGATCGATATCGCGGCGATGAGAAACCACCTTGCCGCTACTTCGACACGGCCCATGCCATCGTTCGAGCGACGATTCA
>JACCZJ010000053.1 GCA_013696065.1 Nocardioidaceae bacterium | reverse complement strand
GTTATCTGTTCACGGGCTGGTGTCGAGCCGGACGAGGGCGGTGGCGATGGCCGCAACGCCTTCTCCGCGACCGGTGAGGCCGAGTCCGTCGGTGGTGGTCGCAGAAAGGCTGACGGGCGCGCCAAGCGCCTGAGTCAAGACGTGCTCCGCCTCGGCCCGGCGAGGCGCGAGCACAGGCACATTGCCGATGATTTGCGCGGAGGCGTTGCCAACGGCGACCCCTGCGGAGCCGAGGCGGCGAGCGGTCTCGATGACCAAAGCGACGCCGCTCGCATCCGACCACTGCGGATCGGAGGTCCCGAACTGGCTGCCAAGGTCACCGAGTCCGGCCGCCGACAGCAGTGCGTCGCAGATAGCGTGGGCAACCACGTCGCCGTCGGAGTGCCCTTCGAGACCGACCTCTTGGTCTGCCCAGTGCAAACCCGCCAGCCACATGGGTCTCCCAGCAAGGAGCCTATGGACGTCGACGCCGACGCCGATACGCAACGACTCGAACGCGCTCATCGCCCGATCATGCCAGTGACGCGGTTGTCGTCGGGCCCCTTACCCGTGGACCGCTCCGACTTGTCCGCAACCTGGGCCGCAAGGACGGTCTCCCCTTGCGGACAACTCAAAAAAGGTATGACGAATCTGTGAAGCTTGCGCCGAAGCGCCCTGTTGTTAACGCGCATGGTCGTAGGTGCGGCACTATCGAAGTATGCAGAGCACAAGAGGGGTGGGCGCAGCACTTGGTGTGGCGTCAGCCGGAGCGGGTCTGGCGGTGTCAGAGCTGCTGAGTGGCGTCTTGCATCTGCGCCTGTCACCTCTCGTCGCGTTGTCTGAATGGATCATTCAGCTGACGCCAGGTGCAGTGGTCGAGTTCGGGATCCAGCTGTTGGGTCAAAACGACAAGCCGGTGCTCATCGCTTTGACCCTCGTCGGGCTGGTATTGATGAGCTGCCTGGTAGGAATCATGGCGTTGCGTTCGCTTTTCCGCGCCCAATCCGTGTTCGTGCTGATGGGTGTCGTGCTGTTGCTCGCCGTACACGAGCGACTGTCGTCATCGCCGGCGTCCTTTGCGCCCGCTGTCGTGGGAATCGCGGCGGCGATGGCTGTCTTGGGCGTACTCACCTGGAGGGCGAGAGCTGCGGTGGGTGGAGGTGGCACTGAGCCTGCGGGTGCCAGCGCTGACCCAGCCGGGGGAGCACCCCAGCCCGGCTCGCGGCAAGCCCGGCCCGGCTCGCGACGAGATTTTCTGACGTTGGCCGGTGGCGTCGCGCTGGGCGCCATCGTCGTGGGAGCCGCCGGTCGGGTGCTCGCCCGCAGCAGGGCAGCCCTCGAGAGTGCTCGAAGCAATCTCAACCTGGCGGTGACAAAGGGCAGCCAGCCGGCGGGCGTAGAAGTCGCGCTGGAAGGAATCGTGCCGTGGCGGACCTCTCAACAACGCTTCTACCGCATCGACACGGCGCTGTCGGTGCCCCAGATCTTGCCGGGTGAGTGGCGGCTCCGCGTGCACGGATTGGTCGACCAGGAGCTCACCTTGACCTACCAGGATCTGCTCGACCGGCAGCTAACCGAGGCGTGGACGACACTGTGCTGTGTGTCGAACGAGGTCGGGGGCGATCTCATCTCCAACGCCTGGTGGTCCGGCGTCCGCATTGCTGAGGTGCTCGCCGAGGCTGGTGTGTCCAGTGACGCTGACGCGGTCTTGTCCACCTCCGACGACGGTTGGACGTGCGGCACACCGCTGGTCCCCTTGACTGACGACCGCAACGCTTTGCTGGCCTTCGCGATGAACGGAGAGCCGCTTACCTCCGAGCATGGCTTCCCGGTGCGCATGGTGGTGCCCGGCCTTTACGGCTATGTGTCGGCCACCAAGTGGCTGGTCGACCTGGAAGTCACCCGCTTCGTGGACATCGAGGCGTTCTGGACCGGCAACGGCTGGGCCGAAGAGGGCCCGGTGAAGACCCAGTCACGTATCGACGTTCCGATGGGTGGTGCAACGGTTGAGGCGGGTGACGTCGCAGTAGGCGGGATCGCCTGGGCTCAGCACACCGGCGTCACCAAGGTGGAGGTTCGTATCGACGAAGGCGCGTGGCAGCAGGCCAAGCTGGGCAGCGAGGCGACCACGGACAGCTGGCGCCAGTGGGCCTATGTCTGGTCGGCGACGGCGGGCGATCACCAGATCCAGGTACGGGCGACAGACGCCTCGGGTTACACACAGACCGGCGAAGAAGTGGACGTGAAGCCCGATGGCGCGACCGGTTGGCACACGCTCGACGTCACCGTGAGCTGAGCCGGATTCAATCCACGTCGTCGTCGGGTGCCACGAACGTGTTGCACTGGCCAAGATCATTGGTGCTGAACGCGCGGAGGATCCAGTCGCGGTTCGACTCGCCGGACCCGTGATCTCGTTGGTTGTCGGGCGCCCCCGGCTCATCGCCGAACGCGCCGGCTGCACGGTCGAGCTGGCTCAGCCGTTGGTCGTCGATGGGGAAGCTCTCGGCGATGGCGCCCAAGAACAGCCCGCCCATACAGCTCGCCTGGAGCTCCAACCGACGGTTGAGGACGAGCCGCTGGTCATAGTCGTCGTAGATTGCGGCATCGAAGGCCTCGAGCAGTGCAGTCTCCTTTTGGACGTGGTGGCCGAACTCGTGTCCGATCAAGATGGCGTAGGCGACATCGATGCTGCCAAAGAACTTGCGGACCTGAGGTGCGTCGGCATAGAGAACCTCGTCTCCGGGGCAATAGAACGCGAGCGTGCGTCCGTCTTGCGGATTGGCGCTGCCGCAGGGGGTCGTGACGGAGGTGTCGAACACGACCAGGCCGGGCTCGGTGTAGGCGAATCCAGCCGATTCGATGGGCGCACCCCACTCCGCGTCGAGGCAGTCCATCAGCGCCAGGTAAAAACGGGTCTGCTCATCCTTGCTGGCCTCGCCCAGGTCTTCGGCGGGGCATCGCCCGTTGGCGAGACCGCCCTGCGTGTAGAGCGGGTTTGCGGTCAACACGGCCTGTATGTCGGTCGGGTCGACGGGTTGGGCATCAGGGTCTGAAGGCTGGGCCGGCGAATGGTCGATGCCCTCGGCTCGAGACGAGGCCGCACCTCCCAGCGCGGCCGACACGATGACCAGCGCGAAGAACAGTGCTGCCACGCCACCCAGCAAGCCGACGAATAGCCTGGCCACGCCGTTGCTGCGTCGAGGAGGCGGAGCGGGCGACCAGCCACCATATCCCCACTGGGATTGTTGCTGGGGCCACGAGGGAGCCGGCAACTGTGGCGGTTGGTAGTAGCCAGGATGGTATTGCTCGTAGGGGTGGGGCAGATAGGCCGGTTGCCCTCCCATCGGAGGGTTAATCGGCACGCCGGTCGGCTGGCCGCCATTCTCGAACGCTCGAGGTTGGGAGCCCGGGATCTGCGGTGGGGGTAGCACCGGCGCCGGTTGGAGCGGCCGTTGCCGTGGCTGCTCGCTCATCGACCCCCCGACCCACCCTCAGCGGCGATGCCCGTCGCCTTCGTTCTCGCACACTACCCTGGCGCCATGACCAGGAGCTGGGTGTACCCGACGGCCGTGCGACGTCGCGCGGACGCTGCGATCTTGGTCTCTGCCTTGATGGCCTCGCTGTTGACCTCGACTGGTCTGGCGGCGTCGGCTGCCACGCGGAGTTCCGTCGCGGTTTCAGCGCAAGGGGCTTCGGCCGCCGAAGACGGTGCAGTCTCTCGATACTCAGCCATTGTCAAGGTCGTTCCCGACGGCAGCATCGAGGTCACGGAGACGGTCATCTTCGATCTGGGTGCCGACCCCATCGACTCGGCGCAGCGCAGGTTCGTGACGCAGGAGACGTATGACGCCGACGCCGATCGTGTATACGACGTCAACGACTTGACCGTGGACGCTGGCCAGGCCGCAGCAGCCGTGACCATGTCTTCCGATGACGGCGTCGACACGGCGACAGTCGACTTTGCTGAGGAGCAGAGCGGGGAGCTGCGACTGCGGTTCTCCTACACCGTCGATGGGGTGGTGGCGAGCACGGTAGACGGCCTCGAAGTGCGTTGGCCGGTGGTGCAGGGGTTCGACGTACCGGTCAGCAATGCCACCGTCGAGTGGAACGCCCCCGACGTGCTCTGGCTGTCCTGTCTGGCGGGGTCTCCTGGCTCGAGTCGTCCTTGTACGACGGCTCAGCTGGCCGAAATCCCCAGCCCCACCATGTCTCAGCTCGAGCTGGACACGGGTGAGCAACTCGTCGGGATCTTGGGGCTCGGCGCCCAGTCGGGTGTGCAGGCGAGCGCTGACGTGCAGCCGCGCCGCAGCCTCACCCGGTCGTTCACCGCCACCGGCACCGAGCTATGGGTCGCGCTCGCGTCCCTGCTGCTCGGTTTGCTGGCGGCCCTCGCCTTGTGGTGGCGGCGCGGTCGCGACTCCCGTCCGACGAGGGCCGACAGCGCAGCTCCGTTACTGGCAACCCGCGAGGACCGGGTCCTGTTCGCCCCGCCGAGCGGGGTGCGACCGGGTCAGATGGGCACGCTGGTCGACGAACGGGTCGATATCATCGATGTCAGCTCCACGATCATCGACTTGGCCACGCGCAACTATCTCTTCATCGAGGAGTTGCCTCGAGATCACTACGGACCGATGGACTGGTTGTTGCTCCGCCGTAACGACGCAGGTGACGAGCTGCTTGGTTACGAGCGTGAGATTTTCGACGTGGTGTTCGCTGAGTCAGCACAAGTGCGCGTCTCCGAGCTGGACACGCGGGTCCGAGACCGGCTGGCCGCCATCCAGGCGTCGATGTATGACGACATGGTGGCGCAGGGCTGGTTCGCCGAACGCCCTGACTCGGTGCGTAACAGGTGGACCGCCGCTGGCTGGGTGTTGGTCGCGGCAGGAGTGGTGCTGACGGTGGTGCTCGCCTTCACTGGCACCTTTGGTCTGCTCGGGCTGGCTGTGGTGATCGCGGGGGCAGCCCTGGCGCTGGCCGGCCAGCTGGCGCCCGCCCGCACCGCCAAGGGAGCTGACGTGTTGGCGGGGCTCAAACGATTCCGCGAGTATCTCGAACGGGCCGACATGGCGGATCTGCCCGCCGGCCAGCGCGAAGAGCTGATTTCGCGCATCTACCCCTATGCCCTGGTGTTCGGCTTGGGGGAGCGGTGGGCCGAGGCCTTGGCCGCCACGGATGACGACCCCGACCCCGACGAGCCGATCTATTGGTACGGCGCCCCCCGCGACTGGCATCTCTCGGACGCTGCCCCCTCGCTGGGCCACCTCTCGACGACGCTCAATGCAGCCATCGCGTCGCGGCGCCTGCTCAGCGACTAAGTCGGAGCCGGCCCACCCAGGGTCAGTCAGCGGAGGCCGTGGGCGTACAGGTCGCGAAGCAGAGCGATCTCGGCGCCATGGTGGATGGCTTCACGGTTGATGTGGAGCACCAGCTCGGCCATCGAAGCCTCCGGCCGGTGGGGCTCACGAGAGCCACAGGGACGGCGTAGGTCTTCGCCGTCCAACGACAGGACGCCCGCAACCCAGGCCGCATACGCCTCGTCGAGCTGGCCCAGTGCCTCACCGGCGCTGCCGGCGTAGGCGAAGGTCTCGTCGTCAAGCACCGACCCGCCGAAATGGCGACCGACCCGGATTAGGAACACGTCCACAATGACATGCCCCAGTCGCCAGGCGATCGTGGTGAACGGCTCTTGCTCATACTCATCGAAGGTGTATTCAGTCGCCCAGTCATCTGAGCCGTGCAGCTGGGGATCGGTGCGCCCGTCGCGTCGTCGAATGCTCCAGCAGTTCGCGACCGGCTCCCAGAAATACTCGTCATTGCTCAGCCCCTCAAGGCGTGGCCGCAACTGCTGCTGCCAATGCCAGTCGAGCTGATCGACAAGCTCGCGGCCCATGGCTGGGTCGCCGGTGCCGGCGGGCCGGGGTGTGGTGTTCACCGTGCTTGCCCTTCAGTGACTATTGGGTGCTCCGGGGGATGGATGACGTAGACGGTACCTCCCGAGGTAGGCAACCAGACACGCTCGAACTCCTCGCGGTTATAGCTAGTGCGCACCTCGTCGTTGCTTGCAACAAGATGCGAGGCTGGGTCGTTCACCACCACATCGCCATCGTTGGTGAAGCCGACCAACACGAGCAGATGGCCGTTAGTCGAGTAGCCGGCGCCGGTGAGTCCACCGTCGGCAAAGGACACCGACGCGATCAACGGCACCCCAGCTGCGATGAACCGCTCAGCCTCCTCGAGCGATCGCAGACGGGTGACGCGCGCGATGAGTCCGAAGCGGGCCGCGTACGCCACGTTGAACGACCAGTTGCCGCACCCGTCATAGCCATAGTCGAAGGTGCAGGCTGCAGCATGGTCCACCCATGGATCGGCGTATGTCGAATCGACCCATGCGTAGTCAGCAGGACTGGGACCGCGCCGCCAGTAGGCCAGCACCATGGCGGTTGAGGTGGGGCTGCACCACGCCTCGCCCCCGGCGTTCAACTGTGGATACTCACCCCGGTGCAGCGTTTGTGAGTAGGTCGGCACGTCCAGCACGGTCCCCCACGCGGCGGAGTCCGTAGGTGGCAGGACCGAAGGGCGTTGGCTGGCTGACCTCTCCCCGTCAGCGACGGCCCATCGTGAAACCACAGCTTCGACCGACAAGACGTATGGGGTGGCATCCGTGTCCGCTGCTCGATGCAGTGACACGCGAAGTTGCCAGCTCCCGAAGCCTGCCTCGTCCTTCGCCGTCAAGACATCGCAGTCGACGTACGCGCTGGCTCCATGCTGGCCCGGCAGCGTCGTCCGGTGGATCGTCGAGGTGTTGTCGGCCCAGCGGCCCAACACGAACCAGTCACCCTCGTCGGCCTGCCCCCCGCCACGATTCGTCCGACCTTCGGCGGCATCCCCGCACTGGCTCGACTCGGACGATCCCGGGGGGGCCACTCTGGCCGACAACTCCACCCAGGTCCCGGGAGGTGTCCTCGCGCTCCACGAGGACACCAGCTCGTGGAAAGCGAAGTCGCTCGCCATCAGTGGTGAGGTCCAATGCGCCACGTGATAGGTGGAGGTGGTTCCGTCGACGAACGGGTCGGTGTAGTCGAGCGCGCCGACCGGCTGCTGGAGTGTGAGGCCAGACCCAGTCAGTTGGGTGCCCTCGAGAGTGCCAGCTTCAAAAGAGTTGGCCTGGCCGGCCTTGCTGGACGGGCTCAGTGCTTGAACTTGCCACCCGTGATGGTGGACCTGGCTCATCGTTCTCGAGCCGGGCATCACCAGTTGCTGTGACGCTTGGGAGCGGGTAGCGGCGTGGAGGCCGGCCGGATGACGTAGACGACACCCCCACTCGTGTCGAGCCAGGCGTTCTCGAACTGTCCGCGCTTGTAGACCCGCCTCACGCTTTTGGCCGTGGGTGCGGCGGTGTCGTTCACGATGACTCGGCCTGAATCGGTGAACCCGCGGATCACCGAGACATGTCCGGCCGTCGAGGTGAGAGGTGAGCCGTCGAGTTCGCCCGCATCGAAACCGATCGACGCGACGAGGGGAATGCCAGCCCGGATGAACAGCTCAGCCTCCCGCAGCGACCTGAGGCGAGTCACAAACGAGTCGAGCCCGAAGCTGCCTGCGTAGGCGGTGTTGTAAGGCCAATCCCCCGTGCCGTCATATCCCCACGCGTAGGTATGCCGGGCGGCATAATCGACCCAAGGCTGGCGATAGTCGTCGTTGACCCAGGCGTACTGACGTGGCGTCGGGCCAGTTCCCCAATAGGCAAGCAGCATCGAAGTGGAGGTGGGGCTGCACCAGGCCTCGCCGCCGCCGTCCCATTGCGGATACTCTCCTGCGTGGATTTCCTGCGAGTATTTCGGAACCTTGAGGCTGATGCCGCCGCCGGCGAGGGGCTGGCTCGTCGGTGAGGCTGCAGGCAGCCGGGAGGCCGTGGCGCCGACCGTGGTCAAGGTCGGCGTCTTACCTGAATCGGTACGCCGGAAGAGGCTCATCCGCAGCTGCCACGAGTCCAGACTGACGCCGGGACGGGTCACCAAAGTGTCGACCGCGATGCGGCTGAGGTCGTCATCTTGTGCGCCGAGTGACATTCGGTGGAAGCGCCGGTCGTGGTTGGCCCAGCGTCCCAGGCTGTCCCAAGAGGACTCTTGACCCGATGCAGTGCGGCCGCGGGCTGAGATCTCGATGAACGTGCCGACCGGTGTGGAGGCGGTGTAGGAGGCAATGAGCTCAGTCAACCCGAACCCCGGCTTGACCCAGGGTGAGAACCATCGACCCCTGTCGTACGCAAGGCGTCCCGAAGTGCCGTAAGGGTCTCGGTACAGAACTGGTGTCGTGCCCGGCCCGATCTCGACACCGTCCTGGTGACGTGTTCCCACGAAGCGTCCTTGCCGGACGCTGCGAGTCCCCCAGCGGGTGTAGCTGATGCGCTTGTCTGGCGTGGCCGCTCGCATCGGCACGTCGTCGGAGTCGGAAAAGGTCTGATCGCGGTCCGACACGGCAGAGCTCGGCTGCGGCAGCCTCGGGGGTGGGGCGGCGGGGCTTGGTGTGGCTGCTGCGCCGAGGGTGATGACTGCTGCTGTCAGGCCGGCCATCGTGCGGCTTGTGGCCGTAGGGCGGCAGAGCAGGGTTTGGCGTACGCGCATGATCTGCACTGTATGTCGTCACACGTGCGTCAGAAGTGGTTTCTGCGTTCCTCGCGCGCCGATACCCTGACCCGGTGACACTTCGCCTCTACGACACCGCCTCGCGGGATATCCGCGACTTCGAGCCGCTCGTGGCCGGCAGAGTCGGCATCTACCACTGTGGGCTCACGGTGCAGGGGCCACCCCATGTCGGCCACATCTACAAAGAAGTGGTCTTCGACGTGCTGCGCAGATGGCTCGAGCACAAGGGGTTCGAGGTCACCATCGTCGCCAACCTGACCGACATCGACGACAAGATTCTTGCCAAAGCCGCCGAATCCGGTCGCGCATGGTGGGCGCACGCATTTCGCAACGAGCGCGCCTTGCATGAGGCGTATGACGTCTTGGGCTGCATACCGCCCACCTACGAGCCTCGAGCCACCGGCCACATCCCCGAGATGATCGAACTGATCGAGCGACTCATCGACAAGGGGCATGCCTACGCCGCCGACGACGAATCTGGGGACGTGTACTTCGACGTGCAGTCCTGGCCCGACTACGGCGCCTTGTCGCACCAGCGTCTCGACGACATGCTCGCGGCCGAGGATGCCGATCCGCGTGGCAAGCGCGACCCCCGTGACTTTGCGCTGTGGAAGGGGCATAAGGCCGACGAGCCGGAGTCTGCGTCATGGCCTGCCCCCTGGGGACGTGGCCGGCCGGGATGGCACATCGAGTGCTCAGCTATGGCGGCGAAGTATCTAGGCGATGTTTTCGACATACACGGGGGTGGCATCGACCTGCGTTTCCCGCACCATGAGAACGAGTTGGCACAGTCGGCTGCCGCCGGCCAGGGCTTTGCGAGGTTGTGGATGCACAACGCCTGGATCACCGCGGCCGGCGAAAAGATGAGCAAGTCGCTGACCAACTCGATGCTCGTCAGCGAGGTGGTCAACCGGGTCCGGCCGATCGAGTTGCGCTACTACCTGGTCTCGTCTCACTATCGCTCCAACGTGGAGTTCTCCTTTGAGGCGTTGGAGGAGGCAGGGGCGGGTTTTCGCCGGATCGAGAACTTCTTGCTGCGTGCACGTGAGTTGGCCGACGTGGAGGCGGCGGCTGACGTGCCGGCCGACTTCGCCGCAGCCATGGACGATGACCTGGCGGCGCCCGCTGCCCTCGCGATCGTGCACGAAGCGGTGCGAGTCGGCAATGTGGCCCTGGCGGCAGAGGACGAGGACGAGGTGATGAGGTCGGCCGCCCGCTTGCGGGCGATGCTCGCCATCTTCGGCCTCGACCCTCTGGAGGAGCCATGGGCGTCTCGGGCCAAGACCTCGGGTGGTCTCGATGTCGTCATCGACGCCCTGGTGGCCGCACTGCTCCAGCAACGCCAGGAGGCGCGTGCTCGCAAGGATTTCGCCGCAGCAGACGCCGTGCGCGACCAACTACGTGAGGCCGGGGTCGAAGTCGAGGACACCCCTCAAGGACCCCGATGGACGGTGACCCGGTGATGGCAGGCAACAGCAAACGCCAAGGTGCAGTACGCAAAAAGCAGGGAGGCAACCCGACCGCCGGCTCTGGCGGACGTCGCCGCAAAGCGCTCGGTGGCAGAGGTCCGACACCCAAGGCCGTTGAGCGTGAGGGGCACAAGGCCCATCGGCAGGGCCGCCCCGAGGACAAGCCCGGGCGACAAGCGCCCCCTCGCGGCCGCCGGTCGCCCAACGCCGCTGAGTGGGTCGCCGGTCGCAACTCCGTTGTCGAGGCACTGCAGGCCGGCATCCCGGTGTCGACGATGTATGTCGCGGAACAGATCGAGCGAGATGACCGCATCCGAGAAGCGTTTCGCCTCGGCGCCGACCGCGGGATCTCGATGCTCGAGGTGACACGACACGAACTCGACCGGATGACCGATCGAGCGGTCCACCAGGGCATCGCGTTGAAAGTGCCGAGCTATGACTATGCCGACCCGCATGAGCTCGTCGAGCGAGCCCGCGAGGCGAGCGAGCCCGCGCTGCTCGTAGCACTCGACTCGGTCACAGACCCGCGCAATCTCGGTGCTGTCATCAGGTCGGCGGCCGCGTTCCGTGTCCATGGAGTCGTCATACCGGAGCGACGAGCAGCGGGGATGACGGCAAGTGCGTGGAAAACGTCGGCAGGCGCCGCCGCTAGGGTCCCGGTTGCTCAGGTGACGAACCTGACCCGGCAACTGGTCGACTACCAGGCCGATGGCCTGATGGTGGCCGGTCTTGACGCTGACGGGACCGTCGAAATGGCCGACGTGAACTTCGCAACCGAGCCTTTGGTACTCGTAGTGGGCAGCGAAGGCAAAGGGATGTCTCGGCTGGTGCGGGATACGTGCGACGTGCTTGTGCGTATCCCCATGGCGTCGACGACCGAATCGCTCAACGCCGGAGTGGCCGCGGGCATCGCCCTCTACGAGATCGACCGCCGCCGCTCAGTGCGCTAGGCCTGATCGAGGGCACAACCCGAGCCGTCACAACCCGAGCCGCAGGCACCCGGGAATGGGTCAAATGACCTCGCCTCTCTTGCACGAGTCCTAGGGTTGCTTGGCGGCGCGCGATCCTTGCGGGGCGCTTGCCCTGTCAACTTTGTGCACCTATCGGTCGAGCGCCTCTATGCCCTTTAACAATGACATTTCATAATAGGTCCAGCTTGCCGTACCGACGAAAATGTTGCAAGATCGCCGAGACCGCCCATCCGAAAGGACGCCAGATGCGCCGAAACCGGTGGCTGAGCCTTTGCACCCTCATGTTCGCCGGTATCCCGCTCTCAATGCTTGCGCCTCCCGAGCCAGCAGTCATTGCTTTAAGAGCGGCTTCCCCATCAGCAGTAGTGGATTCTCGGCCCAACATTGTTTTTGTCACAACCGATGACATGCGCGTGGGCGATTTATCGGCAATGCCAAATGTCCAACGGCTACTCGTGGCGGAGGGGACCACATTCTCTAACTCCTATGCGCCGTTCCCGCCTTCGGGACGGCCATGCGGTCGGAATGACGCATGATGGCTCCCAGGCTGTTCCAGAACTTCGCGCGCGTGCCTGGATGGTCGGCGGTGGCCATCGCTCTCGTCCTTCTTATAACCGGCTTGTCCTGGTCGCGTACTCCCGCGACAGACACGAGCCTTGCCACGCCACCGGCAACCGTTGTCGGCACTGGGACAGCTGATGAGATTCACTACACCTTCACCAGCGCTAGCTCCGTCACGTTTGACTGGCGGGGATCTGCCGACACCATTTCCTATGGGTTGACGACCGACTATGACGCCAGCGTCGCGGCCAGCTCACCGTCGCCACAGCCCTGGTCCTCGCCTGGACCATTCTGGGAGGCTCGGCTCGAAACTCTCCTGCCAGGCACGACGTACCACTACGCGATAGGTGGCGGCCCG
>JACCZJ010000046.1 GCA_013696065.1 Nocardioidaceae bacterium | reverse complement strand
CCTGACCCCGAAGGTCCCACGATCCCGGTGAATGTGCCGGCCTCCAGACGCAACGTGACGCCATCCAAGACGGGGCGACGGTTATACCCGAAGCCGACATCGTGGAGCGTAGCCAGTGCGGTCCGCTGCGTGAGGGTGCCGGTCACTGGGGATACTCGGCGTTGTCAGGGGCGACGTCGCTGACGTCGACCGCCTCCAGGGTCGGAGCCTCACCGCCGAGGCCGGTGATCATGGTGACGTAGTCATAGCGCATCAGCCCCAACCAGGAATGCTCCGGGTCGCCTGGCTCCTGGGGCAGGTCGTCGTCGCGCAGCGTGTCCTCGTAGCGCACGCCCGTCTCATCCGCGATCTGCTCGAGCGCCTTGGACGGAAAGACCTCGGAGCCGAAGATGGTGGGGACGTTCTCGGCGCGAATCTGATCGATGAGATCCGCGACCTCCGCAGGAGCCGGGTCCTCGAAGTTCTCGGGCTGGATCGCGCCGATGACGGTCCACCCGAACGTATCGGCGAAATAGGCGTAGGCGTCGTGGTAAGTCAACAGGGCACGCGGGCCGGGAATGCTTTCCTGATCCGTGCGCAGGGCGTCGGCCAATGCGGTGGCCTTCGCGTCGAACGCGTCGAAGTTGTCGCGATAGTAGGCAGCATTAGCCTCGTCACGCTCCACCAAGGTGTCCCGGATGACCTCGGCGTATTTGATCGCCCACGTCGGATCAGTCCACAGGTGCGGGTTCGGCTTTCCCTCCTCCTCTGGGAAAGAGAAGTCGTACACGTACTCAGACTCCGGCAACACCGTCGTACCGAGCTCCACGATCGCCGCACCGTCCTTCAGATTCTGTTCAGCGAGCTCCTTCGTCGGTTCCTCGAGCTGAAGACCGTTGATGAAGACAATGTCCGCCTCGGAGAGGACGGCGCTCGCACTCGGCGGCGGCTCGAACGTGTGGCTGTTCGTCCCCTCCGGCACGAGGCCGGTGATGGAGACCTTGTCACCCCCGATGTTGGCTGCGATGGACGTGATCGGGGCCACGGTCGTCACTACTGCCAAGCCCTCCGAAGAAGTGGGGTGAGAAGACGCACTGTTGGCTGCGCACCCGGCTAGCATCACCGTCGCGAGGCCGAGCCCTCCCCCACCGCCGCGCATCTTCGTCATGTTGCGACGTTACTGCAATTGCGAGTCGCTCGCAATAACCACGGAACCCTACGCTGGTTATACGGAAGAAACGCACCGCTAGATTTGAGCTATGACCCAATCCAGCATCGATACCCGACTGACTTCCGGTGACCACGCTCCTGACTTCACCTTGACTGACGACACCGGTGAACAGATCAGCCTGACCGACTTCCGCGGCCGCAGAGTCATCCTCTACGTCTATCCCGAGGCCATGACGTCAGGGTGCACCACTCAAGCCTGCGATTTCCGTGACTCGCTGCAGTCGTTGGCCGCAGCGGGGTATGCCGTTGTCGGCCTCTCGTCAGACCCGCCCGAGAAACTCGCGGAGTTCCGTGCTCTCGAGGGTCTGACCTTTGCCCTGCTCTCCGACCCTGACCAGTCGGTACAGAAGTCCTATGGCGCATACGGTGAAAAGCAGGCCTTGGGGAAGACCAAGGTCGGTGTCATCCGATCGTCTTTTGTGATCGACGAGGAGGGCAAGATCAACCTGGCCATGTACAACGTGAAGGCCACCGGGCATGTGGCCCAGCTTCGCCGAGACCTCGCTGTCTGACGTACGGCCGGTGGGAGTCGAACCCACACTGTCACGGACCTAAACCGTGTGCCTCTGCCTGTTGGGCTACGGCCGCTCGGCCAGTCAGTCTACGGCCCGAGACTCTGGCACATTGCCTCGTCGCGACGCGGCCGAGCGCCGAAGATTGGTGGCTCACGGGGCCAGGGCCACGCCACACAGCAATCTTGGCCAGGCACTGCCCTAGAGCTTGATGTCTCACTACATCGCGGACGCAGGACACGCCTCACACCGATCTGCGGCAATGGCGCACTCGTGCGGTCAGTGGCTCGTGAGCAGGCGGGCCAAGACAGGAGCCAGTGCCCGCAGCGCCTGCCCACGATGCGAGATGGCGTCCTTGTCCTCCGCTTTCAACTCGGCGCTGGTGAGCTGTTGGCCATCAGGTTGACCGTCAGGCACAAAGATCGGGTCGTAGCCGAAGCCGGCGGCCCCGCGCTCTGCTGTGATGATCCGTCCCCGCATCACGCCTTGGGTAATCTCCTCGTGCCCATCCGGCATACACAAGGCGACGGCACAACGAAACTCCGCACCTCGACGCTCGTCGGGGGTGTCTCGCAACTGGGCCAGCAGCAGAGAGTTGTTGGCGGCGTCGTCCTTGGCCGCGCCCGACCAACGCGCGGACAGCACACCGGGCATGCCGTTGAGCTCATCCACACAGAGACCACTGTCGTCTGCGATGGTCACGAGCCTCGTAGCTTCCCGACCCGCCCGGGCCTTGATCACGGCGTTGCCCGCAAAGGTGGGTTCTGTCTCAGCGGGTTCATCGTAGGAAGCGACAGCATCGAGGCCGAGCACCTCGACGCCCGGGAGCGCATCCTCGAGGATGCGCCGCAGCTCCGCTAGCTTTTTGGCGTTGCGTGACGCCAAGAAGACGCGGGTCACGACGTCAATGCCTGCTGCTGAATCCTCGTCAGCCGGGCACATCCCACCGCGGCCAGATCGAGCAGCGAATCGAGCATCTCGCGGTTGAAAGGCGTCGTCTCAGCAGTCCCCTGCACCTCGACGAACGCTCCCTCGCCGGTCATCACGACGTTCATGTCCGTATCAGCGCGCACATCTTCTTCGTAGGGCAGGTCGAGACGTGCCTCGCCATCGATGATGCCGACCGAGACGGCCGCGATCGATCCGATGAGCGGCTCCCCCGCCAAGACACGCTTTCCTCGCAAGTGCGCCACCGCGTCAACCAGAGCGACATATGCCCCCGTGATCGCGGCGGTCCGCGTGCCACCGTCGGCCTGCAACACGTCGCAGTCGAGGACAATCGTGTTCTCACCAAGCGCCTTGTAGTCGATGACCGCTCGCAGCGACCGTCCGATCAACCGAGAGATCTCGTGGGTCCGTCCCCCGATCCGACCTTTTACCGACTCGCGGTCGGACCGGGTGTGCGTGGAGCTGGGCAACATGGCGTACTCAGCTGTCACCCAGCCCAGTCCGCTGTCTTTGCGCCATCTAGGCACACCCGTGCTGGCGCTCGCGGCGCACAGCACTCGGGTGCGGCCGAACTCGACGAGCACGGAACCGGCTGAATGGTCCAGCCAGTTGCGGGTGATGGTGATCGGTCGGAGCTCGTCGGCACGGCGGCCATCTGCGCGGGTCATGGCAGCGACCATATCGACCCGGGGCTCACACGTCGTATGTCGCGCCCACCGTCGCCAGGCTGATGTCACCCGAAAAGTGGGGGGCAGCCGCAGCGAGCATCTTGTCCCGCGAGTGCCACGGTGGGATGTGGGTCAGCACCAGACGGCCGACTTCAGCAAGCTGTGCGCTCGTCGCGGCCTGCTGACCGGTCATATGCAGGTGCAGCGGATTGACGTCGCCGTCGGCAAAAGCCGCTTCAGCCAGCAGCAGGTCACATCCGCGGGCTATGTCGACCAACGATTGACATGGGCCGGTGTCGCCTGAATACACCAAGGAACTCGCGCCGTTTGTGAGTTTGATCGCGTATGTCGCAACGGGGTGGTCCACCAGCGCGACCGACACGGTGAAAGGACCCAGCTGGAAGGGCTGGTCAGGGAAATCGTGGAAGTCGAACTCTGCGGACATGCCGGGCGACGGCGCCATGCCATAAGCATTCGCCATCCGTTCGGCGGCGCCTTCCGGGCCGTATATCGGCAACCGCGATAGTCGCAAGTAGGGGTGGTACCGGCGGAAGACCCAAAAGCCGCACAAGTCGAGGCAGTGATCGGGGTGCAGATGCGACAACACCACCGCGTCGATCGACTCGAGCGAACAGAATCGCTGCAGCGCGCCCAAAGCACCGCTGCCCAAGTCGAGCAGCAACCTGAAGGTGCTTCCCTCGTAGGGGGCTTCGACGAGATAACAAGATGCGGCTGAGTCCGCCCCGGGAAAGGACCCCGAGCACCCGACGACGGTCAGTCTCACGAGGCTATCCATACGCCGTGCTCGGTCGTGCGCGTCTCCACGCGCTGTTCCGCCTTCACGCGCGTAACCACGCGCTGTTCCGCCTTCACGCGTGTATCCACGCGAATTGAGCGACGGTGTCGAGCTCCGGCCCGAGGAACCGGCGGCCTACCGCACGGAACTCGCTGGGCTGGCCTGTGGTGAGGAACCGGTGCTGCGGCGCAGGCAGACCGGGAGGGCGTTCAAGGCCCTTGCGCAGCAGCAGGGCGTAGACGTCCTTGGCGGTCTCCTCAGCGCTCGACACCAAGGTCACATCGTCGCCGAGCACGTAGGAGATCACTCCGGTCAGGAGTGGATAGTGGGTGCAACCCAGCACCAGGGTGTCCACGCCGCGTGCGACGAGTGGGTCGAGATACGAATGCGCCACCGCTAACAGCTCAGGCCCAGCCGTGACGCCTCGCTCGACGAACTCGACGAATCGCGGGCAGGCCTCGGTGGTCAGCTCGATCTGCGGCGCGGCCGCGAACGCATCGTCGTACGCCATAGACGCCTTGGTGGCAGAGGTGCAGATGACACCGACGTGTCGGTTGCGAGTGGCGGCGACGGCTCGGCGGGTCGCGGGAAAGATCACCTCCACCACGGGGACGTCGTAGCGCTCACGCGCATCGCGAAGCATGGCCGCACTGGCAGAGTTGCAGGCAATGACCAGCGCCTTGACGCCTTGGTCGACCAGATGGTCGAGGCACTCGAGGGCGTACTCGCGGACCTCCCCGATCGGTTTGGGTCCGTAGGGCTGACGCGCGGTGTCCCCGAGATACAAGACCGGCTCGTGCGGCAGCTGGTCGAGCACAGCCCGGGCAACGGTGAGTCCGCCGAAGCCGGAGTCGAAGATGCCGATCGGTGCGTCCGCCACGGAGAGATCGTACGGCGTGCAACCTGGTCAGCACTGTCGGAAGCGACGAAGGCCACATCTCCAGGAGAGGAACTTATGTTCATCCCCATAGCGACCGGACTAAGCCAGCCCCGGCCATTCCTTACCAGCAGGAGTAAACCCTTGTCGCCGAGGCGGTTGGGCATGCTTGCATAGGCACATGCAGATAGCCCTGGTCGATCCCCAAGGGGTGCACGACGACGTTGCGGGGGAGTTTGCGGAAGTCGTCAACGCCGCCAGGGCAGTCGACTCTCCCCATGAAAGCCCCGTATCGGCGCATCACGAGAAAGACCGGCTGCGCTTCGGTTGGGACGACCGCGGCGCCGATTATCTCTTGCTGGCGCGACACGGCGGCCAACTCGCTGGGTACGCCGAGCTCTACCTCCCTCGATGGGACAACCCACATCTGGCGACGATGAGTCTGGAGACCCATCCCGCCGGCCGCGGCCAAGGAGTTGGTGACGCCCTGCTGCGCGAGGCCTTGAGTCTCGTCGCCCAAGAGGGTCGCACGGTGGTCCTCGGTGACGCTTGGGCCGACAGCCATCGAGCCGCCTTCTGGCAGCGTCACGGCTTCGAGGTCGGATCCCGTGACGCGCAGCGCCGGCTCGTCATGACCGAGCTCGACTGGCCTCGTCTCGAGGATTTGCATCGATCGAGCCTCGAGGCTTCGACGGCATACGACATCATCGAGCTGCCGATGCCGGCCCCGGCCGACATGATGGACGGATTGCTCGAGCTGCATCGCGCAATGAACGACGCCCCCACCGACGACCTGCTGCTCGAAGACGACATGTGGAGTGAGGATCGGGCCCGCGGCTACGAACAAGCGATGGAGCACCGTGGCATCAGGCTGGTCCGGCTGGTCGCACGACGTCGGGGTGACGGCGAATTGGGTGGCCACACCGTGGTGGCTATCGAGGACGAGCGACCGCACCTGGGCTTCCAAGAGGACACCGCCGTCGTGGCCGGTCATCGTGGCCACAAACTGGGTCTTAGGCTCAAGATCGAGATGTTGAAGCTGCTCGCCGATCGCGAGCGCCAAGTCACGCTCGTCGACACCTGGAACGCCGAGTCGAACGCCCACATGATTGCCGTCAACGACGGTCTCGGTTGCACGGTCGTGGGCCGTGGCGTCGAGTATCAAAAGGATCTGGCGACCGCGGCGCAGTGACCTGGGCTGGCGGGAGGTGAGTGACCTCTCAACGGGAGGCGACTGGCCTCTCAACGGGAGGCGGCTGACCTCTCAACGGGGAGGGGGGGTGGACATGGATCATGCCCAGAGCTGGCCTTCGAGGTGGTCTTCGGCTTCGTCGATGGTGCCTTCGTAGGCACCGGTGGACAGGTACTTCCAACCGCCGTCGCAGACCACGAAGGCGATGTCGGCGGACTCCCCCGCCTTCACGCACTTGGCCGCCTGGCCCAGGGCTGCATGCAAGATCGCGCCGCTGGAGATGCCGGCAAAGATGCCCTCGGCCTCCAACAACTCCCTGGTACGCCGCACTGCGTCTCGAGGGCCCACCGAGAACCGAGAGTCGATGAAGGCGGCGTCATACAACTCCGGTACGAACCCCTCGTCGAGGTTGCGGAGACCATAGACCAGCTCGCCATAACGAGGCTCGGCAGCCACGATGCGCACCTCAGGCTTGGTTTCGCGAAAGAAGCGGCCGACACCCATCAGGGTGCCTGTCGTGCCG
>JACCZJ010000027.1 GCA_013696065.1 Nocardioidaceae bacterium | reverse complement strand
CCTCCGTCATGGCGGTGCCCGTCATACCGCCGAGCTTGTCGTAGAGCCGGAAGTAGTTCTGCAGCGTGATCGTCGCCAGCGTCTGGTATTCCTCGCGGACCTGCACCTGCTCTTTGGCCTCGATGGCCTGGTGCAGGCCCTCGTTGTAGCGACGACCGTGCAGCATGCGACCGGTGTGCTCGTCGACGATCAGCACCTCCCCGTCGATGACGACGTAGTCGCGGTCGCGGCGGAAGAGCTCCTTGGCCTTGATAGCGTTATTGAGAAACGAGATGAGCGGGGTGTTGACCGCGTCGTAGAGGTTGTCGATCCCGAGGTGGTCCTCGACTCGTTCGATGCCCGACTCCAAGATCGATACGGTTCGCTTCTTCTCGTCGACCTCGTAATCCTCGTCGATCTTGAGGCGACCGACGATCGTCGAGAACTCGTCGTACCACTTCACCGACTCGTCAGACGGCCCCGAGATGATGAGTGGCGTGCGAGCCTCGTCGATGAGGATCGAGTCGACCTCGTCGACGATCGCGTAGTTGTGCCCGCGCTGGACGAGGTCCTCGATGCTGTTCGCCATATTGTCGCGCAGATAGTCGAAGCCGAACTCGTTGTTGGTGCCGTACGTGATGTCGGCAAGATAGGACTCCCGCCTTTGCGCAGGGGTCATCTGGGGCAGCACCATGCCGGTCGTCAGGCCGAGGAAGTGGTAGATGCGACCCATCCACTCGGCGTGATACCGAGCGAGATAGTCGTTGACGGTGACCACGTGCACGCCCTCGCCGGTCAGAGAGTTGAGGTAGACCGGCAGGGTGGCCACAAGGGTCTTGCCCTCGCCGGTCTTCATTTCGGCGATGTTGCCGTAGTGCAGCGCCGCACCGCCCATCAGCTGTACGTCGAAATGCCGCTGGCCCAGCACCCGCTTGGCCGCCTCACGCACGGTGGCGAACGCCTCCGGCAGGAGCGAGTCCAGCGACTCACCGGCCTCAAGGCGCTGCTTGAACTCGTCGGTCTGCGCCCGCAGCTCCTCGTCGCTCATCGCGACGAACTCGTCTTCGATGGCGTTGACCTGTTTGGCCGCCGCCTCGAGTTTGCGAAGTTGTTTGCCTTCACCGATGCGCAGGACTTTGTCGAGCAGAGCAGGCACGAGCAGAACTCCTAGGGTTTGGTTACAACCTTGCCCATACTAGGCGACCACGCGAGACGCTCCGGCTGCGCTCGCCCACGTCCTGAGGGCAGGTGCGAAATCTCCGCGCGCCCCCACGACGACATCGCCCAGCCCCAACCACCCGGCCAGCGACTCGAGCTCCCCCCACAGTCGCGAGGCTGTCTCGGCTGGAGCGCCCGACTCGGCCCAGGCACCCTGCACAAGCAGCGCTCCTGATTGACGGTCGGCCTTGAGGTCGACGCGGGCGACGATCTGCTCGCCCAACAGGAAGGAGTAGACGTAGTAGCCGTAGACCCGCTTGGGCGCCGGCACATAGATCTCGATTCGGAAGCGATAGTCGAAGAGCCGCTCGGTGCGGCCACGCTCGAAGATCAGCGAGTCGAACGGGCTCAGGAGCGCACAGGCCTCGACCTTACGAGTCAGCCTGGCCGCATGCCAGAGATAGGCGGGCCGCGTCCAACCCTCGATGGCGACCGGCAACAGCTCCCCAGCCTCGACGAGCTCGCCGACCGCGTCTGCGGCCGGTTTAGGCTTGAGCCGGAAGTAGTCTCGCAAGCACTGTTCGGTGCCCACTCCGTGCGCGATAGCGGCGGTTCGAATCAGTAGGCGGTGCGCCTCAGCCGGGGTGGGGGTCGCGGTGGCGAGGACGGAGTGGGGCAATACCCGCTCGGGCAGGTCGTAGACGCGCTCGAAGGCGGAGTTGCGACGCGCGGCGCAGACCTTGCCGCTGTAAAAGAGCCACTCGAGCGCGATCTTGACGTGGCTCCAGTTCCAACCCCAGTGGCCTTGGGTGCGTGGGGCGTCGTGCTCGATCTCCCGGGCCGTCAGCGGTCCTCGGGTAGCCACCTCCTCCAGCACTGCCGCCACCAAGTCGGGCTGTTCTGCCCAGACTCGCCGCATCGAGCCCCACGCGACCTCCGCAGCGGCCGCCATGCGAAACCGCAGTGCCGGCTGGAGGTCGACGCGCAGATAGGAGGCTTCATGGCCCCAGTACTCGAAGACACGTCGCGGCCGCGTCTCCGCTGCCCGGTGCAGCAGCTCGACGTCATACGGGCCCAGCCGGCTGAACAATGGCATGTACTGAGCTCGTTTGACCACGTTGACGGAGTCGATCTGGAGCACAGCAATGCGGCTCATGACCCGGTTGAACGCTCGAGTCCCGACTGCGGCTGGCGGCGGGTCGCTGAACCCCTGAGCCGTCAACGCCACCCGACGCGCCTGACTGCGGCTGAGGGACGTATGGCTCCTCACAGCGGAAACTCCACCGCCACAACGGCTCGAACTGCCCCCGCCAGTTGCTCGATCGGAGTGCGCTTGAGCAGATATCCGTGGGCACCGCCGACGAGTGCCTGCTCCAGCCCCGGCTCGGCTTCGGAGTTCGCCAGCATGAGGACCTTCGCCGACGTTGCCAGTTGGGCCACCGTATCGGGCGCGGATGGACCGTCACCATCGGTAAGACTCACGTCCAACAGCACGACATCGGGCTCGGAAACCGTCACCAGCTCGAGCGCCTCGGCGCGGCCTGCTGCCTCAGCCGCCACCTCGATGTCGTCCTCGGCGGCGAGCAAGATGGCCAGGCCGCGGCGATAGAGGTCCTGGTCGTCGACGATCAAGACGCGGATGTGGGCGCCTGGTCTGCGTGACACGCTCAGGGCGTCAGCCGGATAACGCCGTAGTCGTAGCCTCGACGACGGTAGACCACAGACGGGTCCTCGCTCTCCTTGTCGATGAACAGGTAAAAGTCGTGGCCGACCAACTCCATCTCATAGAGCGCTTGGTCCAGGGTCATCGGCACAGCCTGATGAGCCTTCTCTCGTACCACGAGCGGCCCGTCGCCCAGCACTGTCAACGGTCCGACTTTGTGCTCGCCGTCCAGATCGTCTTCGGGGTCTGCCGACAGGACGGGATCGTTACTCTCGGCCCCCAGCGCCTGGGCGAGGGAGGTGGGAGTGCGTGAGCCATGGTGCACGCGGCGACGGTCGTGGGCTTTGCGGGCTTGGGCGCTCAGTTTGTCGACGGCCCGGTCGAGAGCTGTCATTTTGTTCTCGGCGGCGGCCTCGGCACGCATGACCGGACCCTTACTGCGGATTGTGATCTCGACGCACACTGATTGGTCAGAGAGACGGGGGTTGTGCTCCTCGGAGACCTCGACGTCGATCCGGATGATCCGCTGGTCGTACTTCTCCAGTTTCGTCAGCTTCTCCTCCACATGCCCGCGAAACCGGTCCGACACCTCGCAATGACGACCCTTGACCACGATTTCCACACGCGCCTCCTCGGAAGTTGGGAGCCGATCTGCTCGGCCGATCTCTGGTGAATCCTGCAGGCGGCACCCGTCCGGCCGACCTGGTCTTCGTCCCCACATTCGCCTGCTGAAGTTTTGCAGCTTGAGCCACGCTGACCTTCTCCCGGTTGCGGGGGGCATTTGGCCCTCCATCGGGGCAGGACTTACTACTAAGCCGCTCCGTGCTCAGCGAAAGTCTCGACGAAATGCTGTGCATCCACCTGAGATTCGCCTTACGTGGGCCGTTTCGCCAGCGGCTGGCATCGGCTTGTCGACGATCGCCTCGATCAATCGAGTCGTTGTCGACGCAACCACGGGCCCGGACGGGTGCCATGCCAGAAACAGTAGTCGGTGATCGCACGAAGCGTCAGCGAGTCGACCAGCACCCGCACGTGGCCGGCGTCAGCTTTGGTGCCTAGCGGTGGCGGCCACAACAGCCACACCGAGCACGTCGGCGCCCACTAGACCGAGCACGCGGCAGGCCTCCGCGGCGGTAGCGCCGGTGGTGACGATGTCATCGACCACGACGACTGCCCGGCCATCGAGGCCGCGACGTCCCTTGAAGGCGAATGCGCCGCCCAGGTTGTCAGCCCTCTGCCGGGCTGACAGGCCAGCCTGGTCGCGAACCGGTCGCGCAGCCGCCAGCACCGGTGCGACGATCGCGTGGACAGAGGCAGCTCTGAGTGCTTTGGCGCACTCGTTCGTCATGCGCAGCAGCGGGTCGTGTCCACGAGATATGACGGTGCGTCGGCTCGACGGGGCAGGTACCAGATGCAGCACCCGAAGCGCGGTCCCGCGGTCGCTCTGTGCCGCGAGCACGCCGAATACGCTCAATGCCAGAGCACGACCCAACGGCTTGGAGAGCGATAGGCGTGCCTGCTCCTTGTGGGCAACTAAGGCCGACCGGGCCACGCCGTCGTACACGGCGACCGCGAACACCGCGGGCAGGCCAATCGGGCACGGTGACGGCCGAGTGCGGTAAGGCAGCCCTTCAAGCTCGGTTGCGCAAGCTGGACAGAGTGCGCAGCCGGCACGACCGCAGCCAACACATGCGGCGGCCGCCAACAGGTCGGCCGCCGCGGAGCCGAAATCTTGGGTCGGGCACACGTCCTCAGCGTGGATGATCGGACGGAGATCTCGTCTCCTCTCCGCCGAAGTAGTGGATGAGGCCACCCGAACGCGCGGCTGTGGATGGCTTGAGCCGAGCCGCGCCAAGCGACGCTGGCGAGAGGCCATCTCGATTCATCCAGGATAGAAGGGGGCCCGGAGTCTGCGCGGGCCGCCGACGGGAAGCCACAGCAGGTCTGGACTCAGCGCATACACTCGTCCGTTGGCTGTACCGAAAGCGATCGGAGCCTCTTCGGTCGGGCCTGCCGCGACGCTGACCGGCCGGGCCGGCAGAAAACCTCCGGTCTCGGACTGGCTGGAACCGTCGATAGCGATCTCGACTGGTTCGGGCATGCCTCCGCCCGTGGTGCTGAGAACCACGACCGAGGCTGGACTCACCCACGAGACGTTGGATTCTTCGGCCAGGGCGAAGCCGGCGCCGAGAACGCGTGTCGGCTCCTCGAGAGCCACCTTGGCCGGCTGTTGCGAGTCTCGGTTGATCAAGGCGACGACCAGCCGAGAGATTTCTCCCTTCCTGACGATGGCGGCCAGTCGCACCCCGTCGCGCGAGACCGCGAACGACTCGATTGCTGCTCCGTGGAACCCGGGGGCGCTTACCTTGTACACGCGTTCCTTGGTGGCCGTGTAGACCTTCATGC
>JACCZJ010000018.1 GCA_013696065.1 Nocardioidaceae bacterium | reverse complement strand
CCTCGCTCGATCTGGCTGAGGTAGGGGTTGGAGACTCCGGCCTGGTCAGCCAGTTGGCGCAGCGTGAGGTGCGCACCGCGGCGCTGCTCGCGCAGGTAGTCGCCGAGTGTTTGCGCCCGCTGGCTCACCCTGGCGTTACCCGCGATTGTCGAGACTTTCCCCATACCTGCGATTCTGCTTGCAATAGCTAGCAGAATCAAGCTGCCAGCGTGTGACATAGCCGTCAGAAGGTCGGGCGCAGCTCGCCGACGGCGATGCCCCCGCCGAGCAGAGGCGCCTTCCCCGTGGCGTTCAGCGCCTGACCATCGACACCAGGCTCACGGTCGACTCCCATGCGCCGCAATGCAGCCGCCGTAACGACGGGCCGGGCTCGTGGCCCGCCGTCTTCGATCTTCAGAGCCAGCGCTCGACCGTCCGGCAGCGCCAAGGCGTAGCACGCCTCAGCCCCCGCCTTGCCGATGGCTCCGGGGATGGCCCGCAGCAGGGCCGATTCGTCCCGGCGGCTGCCGGACGCATAGTCGGGCGCTTCTACAAACGCATCCGCCACCCGGCGTTCGGGGCTCCCCGCCGGCGCGAGGACGAGCGCTCGAAAACCGCGAGCTAGCCCGACCAGCGATGCGGAGAACAGCGGTGCCCCGCATCCGTCGACGCCTACGGGGGCGACCGGCTCACCCGTCAAAGCCGAGAAAGTCTCGGAGATCGCCACCTGCAGTGGATGGTGCGGCGAGAGATATGACTCGACAGGCCACCCGTTCATCACGCAGGTAGCCAGCATCGCCGCGTGCTTGCCGGAGCAGTTCATCGCGATCGGCGACCGGGCCACCCCGGCCCGGACCATGTCCTCACGCGCGTGCTCGTCGAGTGGATAGTCGGGAGGAGTCTGGAGGGCCGAGTCGTCGAGCCCGGCAGAGGCGAGGATTCGGCGTACACCCTCAAGATGGAAAGGCTCACCGGAGTGACTGGCGCTGGACAGCGCGAGAAGCTCGCCATCGAGATCCAGGCCGGACCTCAGCATGGCGGCCGCCTGCAAGGGCTTGTTGCACGAGCGCGGATAGATGGTGGCGTCTGCGTCCCCCATCGACCAATCGACTTCGCCGGCGGCGGTCATGGCGACGACGGAGCCGCGGTGGTGGCCCTCGACGAAGCCGGAGCGAACGATGTCTACCAAGATTTCGGAGGCGGCCACGAGGCGTGAGGTTACCCGCTGGCTACGTGATCGGGCAGAACTCGGTTTGGGCAGCGGCTCGATGGCACAATCTGCAGCGTGTCTGAAGATTCCGTCTCGATCCCGCAGTGGACCCCCACCCAGCGAGAGCTGGACGACCTCGACCTCCTCGTCCGCGGTTGTTTCGAGCCGGCGCTGACAGGTTTCGTCGACCCGACCACCGCGGATGAGGCAGCGCCGATCACACTGCAGGTCAGCCCAGGCATCGCAGAGCTCGCTGGGAGCGCCGGACAGCTGGACCTGATCGACCCTGAGGGGGCACCGCTCGCGCGACTCACCGTCGAGAGCACGTGGCCTGCCGGCGACGAATCGGTCGGCCTGTGCGGGCCGGTGAGGCAGCTCGCACTCAACCACTTCGGCCCCTTCCGCCAGCTGCATGTCGCTCCGGCAGAACTGCATGCGGACCACGACCGTCACACGCTGCTGGCCGTCCCCGTCACCCGCCCGCTCACAACGGCCGACCTGGGAGCAATCACCGCGGCCGCCAGCCGTGAATCGCTCACGGTCTTGCTGTTGGCGTGTGTCGGTGAGGGTATGCCGGATCGCTTGTCGGGTCCTGCCCTGGTGCGTGCCACCTTGGCAGCATCGGCTCTCATCGGCGCAAACGCCCAGGTTGTGGCCGTCTCCGCCGCCGACCACGGGAGGACGACCCCCCACCGGACGTGGCGATCCGCCAACGAGTGGCTGCTCACGAGCGTCGCCCACGCCTATGCGTCCCACCTGCTGATGCTCACCGACGAGCCCCAAGGCCAGCTGCCCGAGAGCGTTGCCGCCATCGTCGACCAGGCCCGCCCCCCGCGCCACAAGCAGGGCGTCGTCGTCTTTTTCACCGGCCTTTCGGGTTCGGGAAAATCAACTCTGGCCAGGGCCCTGGTCGACCACGTGCTCGAGCGGGGCGAGCGCACCGTGACTTCACTTGACGGTGATGTCGTGCGTCACCACCTTTCCAAGGGGCTTGGTTTCAGTCGGGAGGACCGCGAGACCAACATCGTGCGCATCGGTTTCGTCGCGGCTGAGATCGCCCGACATGGGGGGATGGCGATCTGCTCGCCCATCGCACCATTTGAGTCGACCCGTGCCCGAGTGAAGGAGATGGTCGAGCGTGCCGGGGGTGGCTTCGTGCTGATCCACGTCTCCACACCGCTTGAGGAGTGCGAGCGCAGAGACCGCAAGGGCCTCTACGCGCGAGCGCGGGCGGGCGAGATTCCTGACTTCACCGGCATCTCCTCTCCCTACGAGGAGCCCACCAATGTCCTGAAACTAGACACAACCGATAGACTTATAGCAGAATGCGTGCACGAACTGATTGACGCCCTCGTCGCAGACGGCTGGCTTCACCCCTGATTCTCGACGGAGGCCTCCGTGGTCCACGATGCACAGCTTTTCCTCGCCGCCAACGTTTTCACGAGTTACGGCATCGAGATCAAGACCGCCATCGCTGCATTCCTCGTCGGGATCGTGGTCGGCATCACCGGCATGGGTGGCGGTGCGCTAATGACTCCAGCCCTGATCTTCCTCGGCGTCGGCGACGCCGCGAAGGTCGTTACCGCCGACCTGACCGCCGCCGCCATCTACAAGACCGGCGGAGCGGCGGTCCACTGGCGCGAGGGCTCACCTAATTTCAAGCTGGCGGGCTGGCTGATCACAGGTTCGGTGCCGTTTGCGCTGCTCGGTCCCTATCTCATCGGGTGGATCGCCCCCGAGGCCGATCTCGACAACATCCTCAAGCTGTGCATCGGCTTCGCGTTGCTCTTTGCGGCGTCGACCTATGCATTGCGGCTCTACATCCAGCTGCGTCACCGCGTAGCGGGGCGCGACCTAGGTCCGACCGAACCGGTTATCCGGCCGGTTCCCACGATCCTCGTCGGCGCTCTCGGGGGTCTCCTGGTCGGCATCACATCTGTGGGCTCAGGCTCGGTCATCATGATCGCCTTGTTGATGCTTTATCCAACCTTGTCGGCAGTGAAACTTGTCGGCACCGACCTGGTCCAAGCCGTTCCCCTCGTGTTGGCTGCGGCCCTCTCGAACATCGCCTTGCACGGCCTGGACTGGCAGATCGTCATACCGCTGACGATCGGCTCGGTTCCTGGCTGCATCCTCGGGTCGAAGATCGCCCCCCGCGTCCGCCAGACCTACATCCGTCGCGGAATCATCGTTGTACTCACGATGTCGGGTTTTGCCCTCCTCGACAAAGCCGGTTGGGCGCCCTTGGGTGCGGGCGAGGACGAGACTCATCCCGTCATGACAGTTGTGGTCGGCCTCGTCACCTTGGTGCTCGTGCCC
>JACCZJ010000354.1 GCA_013696065.1 Nocardioidaceae bacterium | reverse complement strand
TGCCGAACAGCCACTCGACGTGGCGTCCGCTGCGGCGGCCACGATTCGTGCATTGAGCCGGGCACGGTAGACGGTCCCTCTGCGGCCTCTGGCATCTGATCGCCCTCAGGCGCGGAGAGCGGCGTCGAGATCGCGAATGAACTCCCCCACGCGCCAGCCTCCGGGAGGTGCGGCGGGCAGACGGCCGAGCACCGCGGTGACCGCTGTTGGTGCGTGATGCCGCGCCCATTCAAGGGTCCCCGCAGTGACACGCCGTCTTCTCCGGATGCCAACTCGTCTGCTCGTGCCGCATGCGCTGCCGCACCGAGAATGTGTTTCACCTGATGAGCGCTTGCCTTGGGATGAAGGTACGCAGCGCCGACCGCATGGCTCGCCGCTCGTGCCGCGTCGACCGCAGCGGGTAAGCGGCTTCTCGTGCCGCTCTGTACGCCGCCCACCCGCTCTGCCGCAGAGCGCCCGTGCGCTGGCCGCCCCCAGCGAAAGCGTGTGCTGCATCGATGGCGTCGCGAGGGCGCGTGTCAGCAGGAAGATTCTGTTCGAAGATCGACAGCGCCCTGTGTTGCGCCCCGGGTCTGGCGGAGACTCGATTACTTGGATCCCGCCTCGGTGAGGACGGTTGTTTCAGGGTAGTGCTCGGTCGTGAGGTTGGCCCAGTGGTTGGCCTCGAACTCGGCCGGTGGAACCTGGGTGAGCTCGCCGTGAAGGCGCCGGTGGTTGAACCAGTCGACGTACTCAGCGACCGCGAGCTCGACGTCAACCACTGACTTCCAGCCACCCTTGGGCCGCATCATCGGGTTGCGGATGCATTCGGCCTTGAACAGCGAGTTGAACGCCTCGGCCATCGCATTGTCATACGAGTCGCCCTTCGATCCGACGGAGGCGACGGCCTCTGCCTCGGCGAGCCGCTCGGTGTAGCGGATGGCTCGATACTGAACTCCGCGGTCGCTGTGATGGGTCAGGCCGGCGACGTCGTGGCCTGCTCGCTGGCGAGCCCACAGGCCCATGTCGAGGGCGTCGAGGGCCAGGTCGGTGCGCAGCGAGGTGGACACCTGCCACCCGACAGCCATGCGACTGAAGACGTCGATGATGAACGCGACGTAGGTCCAACCGGCGTGTGTGCGGACATAAGTCAGGTCGGCGACCCACAACTGGTTCGGCGCGGTGGCGACGAACTTCCGCTTGACCAGGTCGGCGGGTCGCTCGGTCTCAGCACCCTCACCGATCGTGGTCTTGCGGCCCTTCTCACGGCGGATCCCCTGCAGTCCTTCGGTTCGCATCAGCCGCTCCACGGTGCAGCGGGCGACGCTGATCCCCTCGCGGTTCAACGCTGCGTGGACCTTGCGGGCGCCGTAGACACCCAGGTTGGCCTTGTGGACCACCTTGATGTCCTCGACCAACTCCGCGTCGCGAACAGCCCGCGCCGACAGAGGGCGGGTCTTGCTGTCGTAGTAGGTGCTCGGGGCGATCTCGATCCCTGCCGTGGACAGGGTGTCGATGATCGGCTCGACCCCGAGCCGGCGGCCCTCGACGACCCGTTCCCGGTTCTCGTCGATGTAGGCCACGATCACTTCAGTTTGCGGTCGAGTTCCGCGGCGGCGAAAAAAGCCGACGCCGTCCGCAAGATGTCGTTGGCACGCTTGAGCTCCTTGACCT
Organism: Nocardioidaceae bacterium; assembly: GCA_013696065.1. Lineage (GTDB taxonomy): Bacteria > Actinomycetota > Actinomycetes > Propionibacteriales > Nocardioidaceae > JACCZJ01. The sequence continues at coordinate 347 of JACCZJ010000354.1, read as the reverse complement.
CCGCCTCGAGCTGCTTGATCCGCACCGCCTCCGCGGTCGTCGTGCCTGGACGCCGACCGTCATCGACCTCGGCCTGCCGAACCCAGTTCCTCAGGGTCTCCGGATGCATTCCCAACTGCTCGGCCACGCGACAGATCGCGCCGCTCCTGGTCGCCGGGTCCTGGCGGAGCTCGACAGCCATCCTCGTGGCCCGCTCACGCAACTCGTCGTTGAACTTCCTCGGCGCTGACATGACTCTCATCCTTCATGGATTGAGAGCCTCCATCAGACCCGGGGCGATTCATTCTGCCAGGTCCCGTTGTCCTGGGTGCCGCCCAGCAGCAGACGTGAGTCGAACGGGCTAACTG
>JACCZJ010000003.1 GCA_013696065.1 Nocardioidaceae bacterium | reverse complement strand
GTCCAGACCTTGCCACCTGGCTGGAACAGTGCCGAGGTCTGCTGGGCCGCTACTTCGCCTTGGAGGACCCGCAGCGACTGGAGCCGGCCGAGCGGGAGGTGCACGTCGTGACGCAGCTCGAGTCCGGGCTGACTCTGCACGGCTACATCGACCGGGTCGACGTGGCGCCGACCGGGGAGGTCCGCATCGTCAACTACAAGACCGGCAGGTCGCCCGGCGAGCACTTCGAGGCAAAGGCGCTCTTCCAGATGAAGTTCTACGCCCTCGTCGTGTGGCGGACCCGGGGCGTGATCCCGCGGATGCTGCAGCTGGTCTATCTCGGCAACGGCGAGATGCTGCGCTACGAGCCGGACGAACGCGACCTGCTCGCCACCGAGCGCAAGCTCGCCGCGTTGTGGGCGGCGATCCAGCGCGCCGATGACTCCGGCGACTGGCGGCCCAACAAGTCGGTCTTGTGCGGGTGGTGTGACCACAAGGCCATCTGCCCGGCCTGGGGTGGCACGCCCCCGCCGCTGCCAGACGCTGACAAAGCAGAACCGTTGCTCGCTGACGACCAGAGGTTGCTGCCCGCAGAGGGTTAACGCCGCAGACCACGACTGTCGCCTCCGTTCCAACGCGAGGCGTCAGTACAAGTGGCACGCCACCTCGACGCCGTCGCTGCGCCGCAGTGCTGGGTCAGTCCCCTCGGTGAATGTCACCTGGACCCCTCCGCGGGTCTCCTCGACGCTCTCAACCCCCTTCCAAAACCGAGCGTCCGGGTCCTCCACCCGGGCCTCGTCAAGCAGCGCCCTCAGGTCCGCTGCGCTCGCCGATGAGGCAGGCTTCAGGGTTGCCTCGCGTCTCGGCTGAATGGCCAGATCCTCGAAGTTGGCGATCTCCCGCCGCTCACGGTCGAAGTCCGAGATGCCGCTCTGCAGCCAGTGGGCCTCGATCATGGCGACCAGGTCGCGTGGCTCCCAGCCGCAGTCCTCGAAGGCGGCGGGGCATCGCGGATGGAAGGCACAGCCTCGGGGTGGCTCTGCGGCATCAGGGATCTCACCCTTGAGCTGCACCGCTGTCCTCGACCGGCTCGGGTCGGGGTCGGGGATCGCCGCCAGCAACGCCTTCGTATAGGGGTGTTTCGGGTCGGTGAAGATCTTCTCGGTCTCACCGAGTTCGACGATGCGCCCCAAGTACATGATCGCGATCCGGTCGCAGAAGAACTTCGCGGTGGCCAAGTCATGCGTGATATAGACATAGGTGAGCTCGAGCTGGTCTTTGAGGTCGAGCATCAGCTGCAGGATCTTGGCCCGCACGCTCATGTCCAGCATCGAGATCGGCTCGTCCGCCACCAGCAGCCTCGGGCCCATGATGATGGCGCGGGCCAGAACGACACGCTGCTTCTGGCCGCCGGAGAGGTCTCTCGGGTACTTGGTCATGAAGAGCTCGACCGGAGACAGGCCCACGCGCTCGAGTGCGTCCACCACCTTCTCGCGCCGATCGGCGGACGAGGTCATGCCGTGGATGCGCAGCGGGTCGCCCACGGCCTGCTCGACGATCATCGCCGGATTCAGGGCGGCGTTCGGATCCTGGAAGACCATCTGCACCTTGCGGCGCATCTCCCGCAGCTCGCGCTTCGAACGGGCGGTGATGTCGCCGCCGTCGAAATGGATGGAACCGCGCGTCGCCGGGACAAGGCCGAGCAGCGCACGGCCCAGGGTGGACTTTCCGCTTCCGCTCTCACCGACGAGGCCGACCACCTCGCCCTTGCGCAGCGTCAGGTTGACGCCGTCGATCGCCTTGACCGTGCCGGTTTCGCGGCCGAACAAGCGCGCCAGTACGCTGCCCCCCAGGTCGAAGTGCACCGACAGGTCGCGAATGTCGACGATCGGGGGCGTCGGAACGGCCTCATCAAGCTTCGTCTGCAACGCCAAACTCCTGTTGCTCGAGGCGGTCACTGCCACCTGGGGGGACCTGGTCGTCGGGGCCGGAAAGCCAGCACTCGACGTTTCCCGCTGCGTGTGCAGGCATCACGATGGGGTCTTGGTCGGCGCACACCTTCATCGCATTCGGACAACGGGGGTGGAATCTGCATCCAGCAGGCGGGTCGACGAGGTCTGGGGGCGCGCCGGGGATGAAGTTGAGACCGGTGGTCGACAGGCTGATCGTCGAGCGCAGCAGCTCGCGGGTGTACGGGTGCCGCGGATCACCGAACACTTCCCGCACCGTGCCCTGCTCGACGATCCGGCCGGCGTACATCACCGCCACCCGGTCGCACGCCTCGGCGACGATGCCGAGGTTATGCGTGATGAGAAGCAGCGCCGTGTCGAAGCTGTTGCGGAGGTCGTTGAGGATCTGCACGATCTGCGCCTCGACGAGTACGTCGAGCGCGGTGGTCGGCTCGTCTGCCACCACGAACGCCGGCCGCAGCACCAGCGCGAGCGCGATCATCAGGCGCTGTCGCATGCCGCCGGAGAACTCGTGCGGGTAACAGCGGTACCGGGTCGGCGGGATACCCATCAACCTCAATGTCTCGAGTGCGCGCTCCCTGGCCTCGGCCTTCGAGAGTCCGGGCTCGTGCTGCCTGATCGTCTCCTCGAAGTGCTGAGATATCCGCATCAGCGGGTTGAGCCGGGTCATCGGCTCTTGGAAGATCATCCCGAGCTCAGAGCCGCGAAGGGCGTGGCCCTCCTTGGTGCTCATCTGCAGGATGTCGTCGCCCTGGAAGAGCACCTCGCCATCGCGCTTCGCTCCCTCCGGCAGCAGGCCCATCAGCCCCCGGCCAAGGGTGGACTTGCCACAGCCAGACTCGCCGACCAGCCCGAGCGTCTCTCCCAAGGCGAGCTGGATGCTGACTCCGTCGACCGCGCGGATCGCCCCACGCGTGGTGCCGTACCAAACCCGCAGATCACGGACCTCGATGACGGGGCCTGATGACCTCGTCGTGCCAGGTTGTTGTGTGATGTCGATCGTCACCCGTGCTGCTCCTTCCCTCGCGGGGGGAGGACGACCGGCAGGAGCCGACGCCTGCGCAGGTTCGGGTTGATCGTCTCATTCAGCCCCTCACCGACTAACGTCAGACCGGTGATCAAGACGACGATCGCGAGGCCTGGGTAGAGCGACGTCCACCAGATCCCGGCGCTCGCATCCGGTAGCGCCTTCTGCAGGTCGTAGCCCCACTCGGCGGCCTCCCCTGGTTGGATCCCGAGCCCGAGGAAGCCCAGACCGGCCAGTGTGCCGATCGCGTCGGCGGCGTTCAGGGTGCCGATGACCGGCACGCTCGGGATGACGTTGCTGAAGAGATAACGGCGCATGATCGTGCCG
>JACCZJ010000002.1 GCA_013696065.1 Nocardioidaceae bacterium | reverse complement strand
CGGCACGATCGAGTGGGAGATGTGGGACGACGGGTGGACCGTGGTCACCGCCGACCGCAGGCGCTCGGCCCAGTTCGAGCACACGCTGGTCGTCACCGACACCGGCGCCGAAGTGCTCACCCGCCCGTAGACGGCCTGCTGAGCCAGGGCTGCCCCGGCCGCTGGCCGTCAGCTGTCGACTTGTGCTGCGGCGCCTTCCTCGCTCTTGGCGCCCTCGGTCTGCAGCTCACCGGAGCTGTTCTCCAGATGCGCTCGAATGAACCAGTGGAACTGCTCGAGTGCAGCGGTCTGGCTGATCAGCATGTCCTCGGTGACCGGGTCGATGTCGCCCACCGCCTCGATCGTCTTGCGGTGATCGGAGATCACGCCGTTGTAGACCAGGTCGAGAGCGGCCAGATGCTCCTGGACAGTGGCGCGACCCAGTGAGTAGTCGTCCCAGGAGCGCTCCTTCACCAGTGCCCCCGGGGTGCCGACAGGGGGTACCCCCATCGTGGCCATCCGCTCGGCAATGGTGTCGACTGCTGCCCGCACTACGGTGATCTGCGGGTCCAGCATCTCGTGCACGCCGATGAAGTTCCGCCCCACCACGTTCCAGTGGGCGTGCTTCAGCGTGAGTTGGAGGTCGTTGAGGGCGTGCAGGCGATCTTGCAGCGCCGTCGCCACCTTGTGTCCCTCCTTCAGGGATAGGCCGGGAACTGTGTACGTGCCAACGTCAGCATTCATATCTGTCATGTCCTTACCGTAGTCAGGCGCTCAAGGCTCGTCCGAGAGCAGCTGCAGCACGGCCTTTTCCAGCCGTTCTTGGCGGCGCTGCGGATCCTTGGGGGCTCGCTGGAGGGCGTGCGCGATCGTCGTACCCGACTCATAGAGGTCGATAACGCGAGGGTCGATATAAGAGTTCTTTGCAATCGCGGGTGTGTTCCCGAGATACTCCGAGACCTCCACCACCGCTGCGCGGATGGCCCGCTTACGCGCGGTCTTGGTTTTCGGTGCGCTCGCGTGGTCGGCCAAGGCTGTGGCGGCGATGACCGTGGCGTGCCAGGCGCGGAAGTCCTTGGCTGTCACCTCCGCGTCGAACACCTCGCGTAGGTAGTCGTTGACATCGCCCGCCGCGACGGTGCTCCACCTGCTCTCCTGCTTGTAGGCGAGCAGCCGGTCGCCTCCGCCGCGGCGCCTACGAAGCTGCTGGACCACTTCGCAGGTGGCCGAATCGTCGACCTCGATGTCGTGGTGGATACCTGACTTGCCGACAAACGAGAAGAGCAGCGCATCCCCCTGCTTGCGCACGTGTCGACGCTCAAGGGTGGTAAGCCCATAGCTGCCGTGCTCATCGGCGTACACATCGCTGCCGATTCGGAAGTAGCCAACATCGATCAGTCGTACCGCGGCGGCAAGCACCCGCTCACGGGAAAGTCCTCCGTCGCCTTGAAGGTCGGCGAGCACGTGGACACGTGCTTGGGGCAACGTTGCGGCCATCGAGAGGACGCGGTCGAACTTCGCTTCGTCACGCTTGCGTCGCCACTCGAGGTGGTAGAGGTATTGCCGCCGACCGGCCGCGTCGATGCCCACGACCTGGATGTGGCCGTTGGGGCGTGGGGAGATCCATACGTCGTTCCACGCCGGGGGTATGACGAGCCCCTTGATCCGCTCGATTTCGTCATCGGGGAGCCGCTGCCCGTCAGAGTCGAGATAGACGAAACCTCGCCCGATGCGCCGCCGAGTCCAGCCGCGCTCGTTCGGTGACACGTTGCGTAGCCTGACCACGCGCCTCCTCTCGGCCGTACCAACAAGGAGGATCAGTGTCGCCCATTCGGCGCGGCCGCGCTCGACTCGTTGGCACCCGAAGCCAACTTCCCACCTGGCAAAGCTCTCGCGCCCTGAGGTGCGGACAGGTCGCGGAGGGAGGGGTCAGGCCGCCGGCCTCATCTGCGCAGGCCTAGTTGGTCGTGGGCTTCGGGCGGCTGTGTGGGGCCCAACCGTTTCGACTTTCCGCAGAAGGTACAGCTGTGGTAGCCACCCCAATGGTCGCCTTCAAGAGGACCCCACCTGTGCCATCGCAATGTGCATCGGACACTCTGAATGATGGACATAGCCACCTCCCGGCTACGGCATTCACGAAATGCCAGATTACTGTCAGCCACGCCTCATTGGAAAGCCCGACGGCTGGACGTTCCCGGATCAAGTCTTGGTAACTCGGCAGGACAGACTCGTCCGCAGCGGGGGACGCCATAGCAGCCTCAGTTGCGGACAAGTCGGCGCGGGAGGGGCGGGCGAGCCGACCTGTAGGCCGGATTCTGTGGTGAGCGGGTCCTCTCGGACCTGCTCCCGGCAGCCATCCATCTAGGCGCATCGTTGCCGATGCGCTCATGCGACCTACCCGCAGACTCAGGCGGGCCGCCTCTCGAGCGTCGCTGGCGACACTCGGCGTCTGCGCGGACATGCCGGCCGTGGCCAGCGTGTCCTTCTTGGTCTTGCTCCAGGTGGGGTTTACCCAGCCATCTCGGTCGCCCGAGATGCTGGTGGTCTCTTACACCACCGTTTCACCCTTACCCGCACTCC
>JACCZJ010000348.1 GCA_013696065.1 Nocardioidaceae bacterium | reverse complement strand
CTGGCCGAGACGGGGGTGACCCAGCGAGAGGTGGCCGAGCAGCTCGGCATCAGCGCCTCCGCTGTCAGTCAGCGGCTACGGCGGGCGGGTCACCTCGAGGAGCAGCGAGGTCGCACGCTGGCTTGCGCTCTGCTGCACATGGCTGAGGTGCCATGAGTGCTGGGAGCGTGTTCGACTTCGTCGCCGTCGTGATGATGGGCCTTGGCGCGATCGGCATCGGTGGCCCTCTCACGGTGGGGGTGTTCCGCTTCGTCGACCGTGCCGGGGACGGGGGCGACACCCAGGCCGACTCCATGGAGGCAGCGGGCGAGCTGCTGCGCGGAGGTGCCTGGATCGGCTGCCTCGAGCGAGCTGGGGCCTACACCACTGTGGTCGCCGGATGGCCCGAGGGATTGGCGCTGATCATCGCCGTCAAGGGTCTCGGCCGCTATGCCGAGCTGCGTCACGTCGACAACGGGACCGCCGAGCGGTTCATCATCGGCACCTTGGTCAGCATGCTGTTCGCCTGTGCGTGTGCGGGGTTGGCACTGACTTTTGTCGGTGGAATGTCTTAGATCCTCTCAGGCCAGTCGCTCCGCCGTACACCGCCGTCATGTGAGACGCCATGTGCGTCGATTCCGCTATCCGACCGGCTCCGTGGCGGGCCGTGGCCGAGCCGTAAGGTTCCCCCATGGTCGATATCAAGCCGCGTAGTCGCGCTGTCACCGATGGACTGGAGGCAACCGCGGCACGGGGCATGCTCCGCGGCGTCGGCATGTCCGACGAAGACTTTCCGAAGCCGCAGATCGGCGTCGCTTCGTCGTGGAACGAGATCACACCGTGCAACCTGTCGCTGGATCGACTCGCGGCAGCGGTGAAGCAAGGCGTCCACGCCGGCGGTGGTTACCCTCTCGAGTTCGGCACCATCTCGGTCTCCGACGGCATCTCCATGGGCCACGACGGGATGCACTTTTCGCTCGTGTCTCGTGAGGTCATCGCCGATTCGGTCGAGACCGTCATGATGGCCGAGCGGCTCGACGGGTCGGTTCTGCTTGCCGGGTGCGACAAAAGCCTGCCCGGCATGCTGATGGCAGCAGCTCGGCTCGATCTGGCCAGCGTCTTTTTGTATGCCGGCTCGATCATGCCCGGCCGGGTAGATGACAAGGACGTCACGATCATCGACGCCTTCGAGGCTGTCGGTGCCTGTCTCGCCGGGCTCATCAGCCGCGAGCGGGTCACCGAGATCGAAAAAGCTATCTGCCCCGGCGAGGGCGCCTGCGGTGGCATGTACACCGCGAACACCATGGCGTCCGTAGCTGAGGCGATCGGCATGTCGTTGCCCGGGTCAGCGGCCCCGCCAGCAGTCGACCGCCGACGAGATGGTTTCGCGCACCGCTCCGGTGAGGCGGTGGTCGAGATGTTGCGCCAAGGCATCACAGCCCGGCAGATCATGACCAAGCAGGCTTTCGAGAACGCCATCGCCGTCGTGATGGCGCTCGGAGGCTCCACCAACGCCGTACTCCACCTGCTCGCCATCGCACACGAAGCTGAAGTCGACCTCAGCCTCGACGACTTCAACCGCATCGGCGACAAGGTTCCTCATCTGGGCGACCTCAAGCCGTTCGGCCGCTATGTAATGACCGATCTCGATCGGGTCGGCGGCATCCCCGTGGTGATGAAAGCCCTGCTCGACGCGGGATTGCTGCATGGCGATTGCCTGACCGTCACGGGCAAGACCATCGCCGAGAATCTCGATTCGATTCAACCGCCCGACGTCGACGGCACCATCATCCGTGAGCTCGCCAAGCCCATCCACAAGTCCGGCGGCCTGACCATTTTGCGGGGTTCGCTTGCGCCGGAAGGCGCCGTGGTCAAGTCAGCCGGTTTCGACGACGACGTGTTCGAAGGGGCCGCCCGGGTATTCGACGGAGAGCGCGGGGCGCTCGACGCCTTGACGGCGGGCGAGATTGTGGCCGGTGACGTCGTCGTGATCCGCTTCGAGGGGCCTAAGGGCGGACCGGGCATGCGCGAAATGCTCGCCATCACCGGCGCGATCAAGGGCGCAGGTCTCGGCAAGGACGTGTTGCTGCTCACCGACGGGCGGTTTTCCGGCGGCACCACTGGGCTGTGCGTCGGCCACGTGGCACCGGAGGCGGTCGACGGTGGACCCATCGCGTTCATCCACGACGGCGATCCCATCCGACTCGACGTCGGCAAACGGCTCCTTGAGGTGCTGGTGGACGACGCGACCCTGGCTGAGCGCCAAGTCGGTTGGGAGCCATTGCCGCCGACGCACACCAAAGGCGTGTTGGCCAAGTACCGCAAGCTCGTGCATTCCGCAGCGGTCGGAGCAGTCTGCGGCTGACCTCCGGATGGCAGGAGACATGGATGGCCAAGGTCCACCAGCGCATCGATGACCGGCTACGGCAATTTATCGAGGGCCAGCAGATGTTCTTCGTTGCCACCGCTCCGAACGACCCAAATGCCCGAATCAATGTGTCACCGAAAGGCATCGGCGGCACGTTTGCCGTGCTGGACGACCACACCGTCGCGTATCTCGACCTCACCGCGAGTGGCGCTGAGACCATTGCCCACCTGCGCGACAACGGCCGCATCACACTGATGTTCTGCAGCTTCGAAGGGCCTCCCAACGTCGTGCGCCTGCACGGCCGCGGCCGTTTTCTGACCTTGTACGACGCGGGCTTCGCGGCTCTGCTCGGTCATTTCACTGAGACGAGAGGCGCTCGAGCTATCGTCGTGGTTGACGTGGAGCGCGTGTCAGACTCGTGCGGAAATGGCGTGCCGCAGATGATCATGGCAGGGGAGCGGGACCTCCTGCCGCAACACATGGAGCGGAAGGGTGCAGTCGATCGAGCGGCGTATCGACGTCGAAAGAACACGACGAGCATCGACGGCTTGCCGGCCTTCGACTTCGACCCGCTCTAGGTCACCGGCGGCCCACGGAGCCGACTTGCCCTTGGATTGGCCTGAAGTGGCACTCGTCTGATCTAGAGTCGAAGGATGGATGTCAAACCGGGGTGGGGGCCCATCTCCTGCATAATCGCGACGACCACAGCGATGGCTGCTGGCTTGACGAGCAGTGCCTATTCGGGACTTGCGCCACCGACAGCCGCGGTGACACAGATATCCGGAACTTCAATCGGTCCTGCCGGGCCTCTCACGGCCCAGCCAGCAGTCGCCAAACGCCAGCCGGTCACCTCTCAACTGCCTCGCAAGCGCAGAGTCTTCCCGGGCAGGATCCTCGTCGCCTATTACGGGACCGCCCACTCGAGTGCCCTCGGCGTTCTCGGTGAGACTGACCCGCAGAGAATGCATCGGCGGCTACGGGACGCGGCTCGTCCTTTCGGCGCCGAGGGTAAAGAGGTCAAGCTCGTCTACGAACTCATCGTCTGTATTGCCGACGCCACGGCCGGCAGTGACGGAAGCTACAGCCATCTGATCCCGAAGTCCTACGTGCGGGAATACGTCCGTGCGGCTCGACGCAACAATGCCTTGCTGGTGATGGACTTCCAACCCGGCAGAGCCACCTTCTTGTCCCAGATCCGGCAGTTCCGTTGGGCACTCAAGAACCCCTTCGTCGGAGTCGCACTCGACCCGGAATGGCGGATGGGTCCCGGAGAGGTTCCCGGCCAGACGATCGGGTCGGTCGAAGCGGCTGAGGTCAATCGCGTGTCGAGGTATGTCGCCTCGTTCACCCGCCACCAAGGCCTCAGGCAAAAGCTCTTCATGCTGCACCAGTTCCGCACCGACATGGTGCGGAACATTGCTCGTGTGCAGCCCCATGAGGAGCTGGCGATGGTGCAACACGTCGACGGCTTCGGCACCCAAAGCCAGAAGCTCTCCACCTACCACACCGTCGCCCGACCACGTGACTTCCACATGGGGTTCAAGCTTTTCTACGACGAGGACACGGATCTCTTCCGACCGCGTGAGGTGCTCGACATCTTGCCCCCGGTCCGGTTCGTCAGTTATCAGTGACTCCGAGATGTAGGTTGAGCCGGCTCAGCCGGCTTGGCAGGTGAGATTCGGTGTCCGCTTCTTGAGACGGCCCGCGGGCAGGCTTGACGCCTAGCGCCCGTTTCGGGGACGGTTAGTCCATGCAGCTGATTCTCCTCGTAGTCCACGACGCGGCGGTGCGGTCACAC
>JACCZJ010000454.1 GCA_013696065.1 Nocardioidaceae bacterium | reverse complement strand
GCAGCCGAGTCCTCAACGTGGATCAGCTCGCCCCCGGAACCTCGTACGACTCGCGCAGTCACCACGATGACCGATGCTACGAAGAACCCCGTCAGAATGCAGCGGACCGCCTGGTGAGTCAGGCGGGTCCCTTCGCGCTGAAAGATTCAGACGAGCTCAACGGCGGCAATCTCCTTCGAAGCTCGATCAACGAGCTGCACGGTCTTCCTGGACTCACGCCCTTCGCGGAAGAGCGGAAGGCTTGTAGACCGCGACCGCCGTCGCACTTCCACTAGCACCGTGGCCCGTCTGGCCCCGCCGTGCGGCTATCCGCCGCGTACGGCGTCACCAGCACCGCCTGTCATGACGTTGAGCGCGCCGTCGCCGAGCCATCGGGCTAACTCGGTCGCCACGAATCCCACGACTCGGCGAAGGGCCCTCGCCGTTCAGCCAGTTCGGTCTTCAAACGGCTTGCTTCGGCCCTGACTTCGACGGCCTCATCCGGGGTCACCAAGCCGCGCCGCACCGCCTCGTCGAAATCGGCTTCGTCCTTCCAGGTCCAACCACCGTCTCGAGCAACCAGCGCATCCAACACTAAGTCCATCGTGATGACTCGATCGGCGTGGACCACTGGGGGCTTCTCGAAGTTCACGTACCACCCCAGGAACTCCCCTCGTCTCCAACCCCGAATCACGCGGGCAAAACGGCCAGACCTCCAGAAGTGGAGGGTGTCAATAGGCGCAGCCACGTCAACGAGACGAAATTCCAGTGTCTCGAGCGCCAAGAACTTGCGCTCGGAGCGGGACAATGCTTCACGGCCGGGTACACCACGGCTCGACGCGTAGCGACCGATGGACCCAGCGCACTCGAACGTAACCAGCTCGTTTTCTCCGGCCCGCACCACAGCGTGTTTTATGCGGCTCCACTGGCGACCCTGCCACTCCTCGGTCCCAGCCACGTGCATGGCCGACGGCAACTACGCGCGATTAAGTCGTGGGCACTCATCGAGGCGTACCGCAGCAGCAGCAGCGACGTGGACTACGCACCGGAGAAACCCAATGGAGATCTCACCTCCACCGACTGGATCCGCGAGGCTAGTGAGTCCCTTGCAGCCGACCTCGGGACAGAACACCAAGGCTGCAGCCCCATGGCTGAACCATCAAAGTGTGACGCACGACTTAACCGAGCCCGCTTGCATGTGGCATGCTTTCATCTCTGAACACTTCTGCAGGATGGTCGGTGAGCGCCCAGTCAGCTTCAGCACCAAGGCACCGACAGCCCGGTCGTAGACCGGAAAGACGGTTGGTCGTTGCTGCGGTCTTGTTGATGATTGTTCTCATCGGTGAGCCGAAGTTCTTGCTGTGGTCCGGCGCCCCTGCGGCCGCGAAGGACTGCATCGTGCGCATGGTGCCCGTACAGGTGTCCGTTGCACCCTCGCACTCCCCTGTCACGCCGGTGACGGCGCCGTACCCGGGGACGCTTGAACAGCGGGGCGGCACCGTCAACGATGTCAGTTGCCTGAACCGCACCCCGGTGTACGGTGTGGTCCGCCCGCTCAGCATCGCCGAAGTCCGGGAAGCGCTCGCGTTCGCTCGCGAGCACGATCTTGTCGTGTCGATCGCGGGGACGCAGCATGCGATGGGCGGTCAGGCGTCATACCCCGGAGCCCTGGTCCTTGACATGCGCGGCTTCGACGCCGTGACCGTAGACGAGAGCCTGCGGACGGCGACTGTGCAGGCGGGCGCGACGTGGCACAAGGTGCTTGAGACCGTCCACCCGGTCGGGTTGTCGGTCTCGACGATGCCCGGCATCGACGTGCTCAGCGTTGGGGGCACGGTCTCGGTCAACGCCCATGGTCTGGACTTCCGTGCCGGCAGCCTGTCCTCGACGATCCGGTCGATGCGGGTGATGCTCGCCGACGGCACTGTGCATCGGATCAGCCGCGAGCAGGAGCCTGAGCTGTTCCGTTCCGTCGTCGGCGGCTATGGGCTGTTCGGGGTGGTGCTCGACGTCGAGCTCGACCTCGTCGACAGCGAGATGTACCGACTGCGCAGCCGGGTCATCGACTACCGCGACTTCCCCGAGGTATTCGAGTCCGACGTCGCCGCAGACGACTCGGTTCGGTTGACCTACACCCACCTGTCTACGTCGCCTGAAAATCTGCTCGAGGAGGCGATCGTCTACACCTACGAGCGGGTCGACGCCCCCGAGCCGATACCGCCCCTCGAGCAGCGCGACTCCGACCGGTTCGGCCGGCTCGTGCTCAACCTGGCACGGACCGGCGGGTTCGGCCAACGCCTGAAATGGACCGCGCAGCGTGACCTGCTACCACACGTCCGAAACTGCACTGAGGCCAGCAACGAGGCCCTGCGCGAGGCTGAGGCGTGCATGGTCGCGCGCAACCAGGTGATGTTTGAGAGCCTCGACCTGCTCCAGAACCAGCTGACGCAGTACACCGACGTCCTGCATGAGTACTTTCTGCCCCAGGACCGGCTCGTGCCGTTCATCGACGAGCTGCGAGCCCAGCTGGGCACGCACGACGCCCAGCTGCTCAACGCCTCGATCAGGTCGGTGCAGCGCGAGGACATCGCCCTCGACTACGCGCAGGGCGACCGGTTCTCGCTGGTGCTCTACCTGAGCCAGGAGGTCAGCGACGCTGGCAACGCCGACATGGCCGACCTGACCCGCAACCTGATTGCCGCATCACTGGAACGCGGCGGCACGTTCTATCTGCCGTACCAACAGCACTACACCCGCGAACAAGTCGCGCAGGCCTACCCCGAGCTCGACAATTTCTTCGCCAATAAGCGCCGCTATGACCCCACCTTGAGATTCCAAAACAGCTTCTTTGCGCGCTACGCCTAACGTCCGACTCACGTGAGCCAGACCTATCGGCGGTCGCCAGTCTGCAATCGACGTACTGATAGCCCGCGGCGCGGCGCGCTCTCCGGCCTCGTCAGTCCGCGGGCCGCGACGTCGGGTTTGCGCGCGTCGATGGCTGCCCGTGAACCGTTCGCCGAGCGTCGCACGACAAGACTCATGAGAGCCCAACCCCACTCCAAGGAGCCTGTCATGCGCCGGATTACCAAGCGTCCTGCCCCTATCGTCCCCATGGTCGCGATCGCCAGCGCGATCGGCCTGTTCGCGGCTTCGCCAGCCATCGCCGGCGCGGACCGGATTCGGGCCGAGGGCGAGCTCATTCGCTACGACACAGCAGCCGTGCCCGAGGGCGCCCGGGCTCGTGTCCAGGCGGTGTACACCTCCGCGGGAGACTCGATCGTCACCTTGCATGTGTGGGATCTGCGGCCGAATACCGACTACGGCGCACACGCCCACGTCAACCCCTGCGGCACCACCGGGCTCGACGCCGGTTCTCATTTCCAGAACGACATCGACTCCGTACAACCATCGACGAACCCTGCCTACGCCAACCCCGCCAACGAGATCTGGCTCGACCTGACGACCGGTGGCGACGGTAACGGAGTCGCTCAGACCAAGGTTCCCTGGCAGTTCTCGCCCGCCCGGCGCGCCAACTCGGTCGTCATCCATGTGGAGCACACGCATACGGGCCAGACCGACTCCGGCGTCGCGGGAGCCCGGCTGGCATGTGTGACCGTGGGCTTCTGAGTACTCCGGCGCGACAATGCTTGATATGGACGAGTCCAGCACCGACGGCGAGCTTCTCGCCGCGGTCGCCGACGGCAGTGCAGTGGCACTGGAAGTGCTCTACCGTCGGCACGCCTCCTGGCTCGTGGTCCGGCTTGCCCGACGGTGTGCAGATCCTGCTGTCGTCGATGAGGTCATCCAAGACACGTTCGTGTCGGTATGGAAGAGCGCCGGGCGCTACACCGGCCAAGGCGATGTTGCGGCGTGGGTATGGGCGATCGCCATCCACCGTCTGGTCGACGCGTTCCGCCGTCGCCCACCGGCGGCATACCCTCTCGACGAGTTCGCCCCTCAGCTCACAACGCTCGAGTCCGCCGAGGACCGGGTGCTGCTCGGGATCGAACACGGTGACCTCGCCGGTGCCCTTGGCCGGCTGTCCCCTGAACTGCGCACCGTGGTGCAGGCGACGGTGCTCGACGGGCTCACCACACGGGAGGCCGCCCGACTTCTCGGCCTCCCAGCGGGAACGGTCAAGACACGCATGATGCGCGCCCGGCGCGCCCTGCGGAAGGAGCTCGCATGACAAACGAGGTATGGCACCTCGATGGAGAGCTGGCCGGCAGGTACGCCGACGGCAGGGTGACGAGCGTGCTCGCGACCTCGGTGGAGCAGCATCTGCTCCGCTGCGAGACGTGTCGCCGACTGATGCAGCCGTCCGTTCGAACAGATCGCCTGGACCACATCTGGGACGAGATTGTGGAGCGGGTGGAGGCGCCCGGGACGAGTCTGCTCGAGCGGCTGTTGCACTGGTGTGGCGTCGACGAGGCCACAGCGCGCTTGGTGGCGGTGACGCCCTCGCTCAGAGGAGCCTGGCTGACCGGGACCACCGTCGTACTGCTGCTGGCTTTCCTCGCTGCACAGACGGCTCCGCAGGCCATGTCCGCCTTCCTGCTTCTGGCGCCCGTGCTCCCCGCCGCCGGGGTCGCGCTCAGCTTCGGTCCCGCCTCAGACCCTGCCCACGAGATCGTGGCAAGCACCCCGCATTCGGCGGTGCACTTGCTTGCAGTCCGTACGGCTGTCGTCGTCAGCAGCAGTTTTGTCCCCGCCGCGCTTGCGTCACCGTTCCTCCCCGGCAGCGCATGGGCCGCGATGGCCTGGCTGGCGCCGGCTCTCGCCATGACGGTCGGCACGCTGGCGCTGTCCACCCGCCTGGCCCCGCATGTTGCCGCATCCGGGCTGACGATCCTGTGGGCATCGGTCGTAGTGCAGGGCTTCGTCCGACACCACGACCCCTTCTTCGCCGCCACACCATCGGTGCAGCTGGCCAGCGTTGCTGCCCTGGTTGTCTCGGCGGCCGTCCTGCTCGTTCAACGCCGTGACCTCGCCGAGGTCCTCAGGAGGGTCTCATGACACCGAACACCACGATCCGCGCCGAAGGAATCGTCAAGACCTATGGCCGCCAGCGCGCCCTGGACGGATTCGAGCTCGACGCCACCACGGGGGTGACCGGTCTGCTGGGCCCCAATGGCGCAGGCAAGACCACATTGCTCCGCATCCTGGCTACCGTGCTCGCCGCCGACGAAGGTTCCCTGCGCATCCTCGACCGCGATCCGCTCGAACCCGACGACCGGCGACACATCCGCCGCCGACTCGGGTACTTGCCGCAGGATGCCGGCTTCCACCGGGGCTTCACCGCGTTCGAGGCGGTCGACTACGTCGCCGTGCTCAAGGAGCACACCGAAGCTCGTGCCCGTCATGACGAGGTACGCCGCGTCCTCGACCTGGTCGGTTTGTCCGACGTGGCCGGCAAGAAGGTGCGGGCCCTGTCGGGCGGGATGCGGCAGCGGCTCGGCCTGGCCCAGGCTCTGCTCGGTCGGCCCGAGCTGCTCATCCTCGACGAGCCGACCGTCGGACTCGATCCGGAGCAGCGGATGCGGTTCCGTGACTTGGTGTCCGAGGCGGGACACGGTCGGACCGTCATACTCTCCACGCACCAGACCGAGGACGTCGCCGCAGTGTGCTCGCAGGTCGTGGTCGTGCACCACGGCCGTGCCCTGTTCACCGGCGGTGTCGCCGAACTGGTGGAGCTGGCCGCCGGACGGGTGTGGGTCGACAGTGACCGTGACCCACGGGCCCTGGCCGGCTGGCGACTCGGCGCTCACCGCTACCACCACATCGGCGACCCGCCCGCCGGAGCCGAGCTGGTCGAACCCGGCGTCGAGGATGCCTACCTGCTGCTGGTGGGTCCGCACGTGGCCCCATCGGACGCAAACGAGGAGCGTGACGCGGCATGAGCATCACGATGGCACCCACAAGGCTGATAACCGCCCGGCCGGCAGCGGCGGTGGTTCCGGCGCTGGCCCAGCAGGAGGCGCGACGTCTGCTGCGCCATCCCCTGATGATGCTGGGATTCGCGTTCTTCGTCGGCACCGCGGGAGTGAGCCTCTTCACGGACAACCCGGCGACCGCAGCGTTCTCGATGGTGGATGCCATGCCCAGCTTCTACCCCGGCGTGTTCGCCATCCTGGCAGCGAGCCTCACGGCCAGTCGCGACCATCGGGCGGGCTCCGACGAGTTGGTGGCACCGCTGCCGGGACGCGCGTTCGAGCGTGTTCTCGCCCTGTGCCTGGCCTCCGTCGCGCCCGCGCTGCTGATGCTGATCTTCGTCCTGCTCCTGCATGCGGGCTATGTGTCTCAAGGCGTTTACGTGGATACGCCGAACGTCTGGCACCTCACCCAGGGAGCGGTTACCGTCCTCGGCGGCTGCCTGTTCGGTGTCATGGTCGGCACCTGGGCACCCACTCGCAGCGCCGCCCTGTTCGCACTGGTTCTCATGGTGATAGCCAATCTGTGGGTCAACGCCGGCGGTGGCCCCCATGAGCTGTTCGGCTTGTCGATGGGGTGGGGACAGTGGGGATCACCCGACGGCCGTGTCTGGGGTGGCCTCGCCCCGGGCTCCCCCATGGGGCATGTGGTCTACCTGCTCGGGCTGTGCGGCATGGCTGCGACCGCCGCCCTCCTGCGGGTCGCGGACCGTCGTACGCCGGTGGTGGTTGCCGGATTCGTCTCCGTGGCACTGGCCGTCGCCGGGGGGATCGGGCAACTCCCGTGAACTCGTCTTTGCTCCGCGCTTCCTGGAC
>JACCZJ010000338.1 GCA_013696065.1 Nocardioidaceae bacterium | reverse complement strand
GGGTTCGGGCTCGGTGCTCGACGGCGCCTCCATCGACGAGCTCACCAACAACGTGCAGACGATTCAGCGGTTGCCCGAGCCGGCTCACAGTGTGGTACTGGGCGCGTTTGCCGACTCGCTGCGGGAGGCGTTCATGTGGTCGATCCCTGTCGTCCTGGTGGCGCTGGCCGTGTCGTTCTTCATCAAGGAAGTGCCCCTCAAGGCCCGCGACTCTGCTGAGTCGCCCGATTTGTCCGGCGACTCGGCGGTGTCGCCCGACTTGTCCGCAGCTGAGGACGCTATAGCCGTCCCAGTGTCTGACAAGTCAGCCTGAGTCACGCCACAGCCGCGAGGCGAGGGAGTAGGCGGCGCGAGGACGCGAGGCGGCCAGCAACCCGACCGCCGCCAACACATAGTCGTCGTCGATGACGACCCGAGGATCGCGGGGCACCAACCACCCGCCCTCGACATGGTCCCCCGTGGCGGCCTGGAGCACACCCACACCGTCGACGAGGCTGGTATGACGCAAGACGCCACCCGAGCCGATCACGAGATCGACCTCCCGCAGGTCCTTGCCCGAGCGCTCGACCAGTCGGCCCTCCGGGCTGAACACCACTTGTTGCCTGCCCGCATGGCGCCGCACCGCCAATGTGGCGGCCGCGGCAGCGATGGCAAGGTCTTCTGCTCTCTCCGGACGCGTCGAAGGCACCATGCTGGGGTTGTCGAGACGCGCCCGAGCGGCGTACGCGAGCCCAGGGTCCAGGTGCAGTCCGGCAGCAACCGCTGCTTCGACCGTCGACACCGCGCTCCAACGCATGCCGAGATCGCCCTCGACAGTGCGGCTGACTGGCACCGTCGCGACCACCTCGCGCGCGAGGCCAACATCTTCGGGGTCGACGGCAACAACCGAGTGCACGTCGGTGGTCGCACCGCCGATGTCGACGACGACCACGTCTCCAGCACCGGGTTCGTCCGGCCCCAATCCGTTGGCCACCAACTCGACCGCGCTGAGCACGATGTCGGGCGTCGCGCCCTTGACCATGGCCGCGAAGC
This sequence comes from Nocardioidaceae bacterium, assembly GCA_013696065.1. GTDB lineage: Bacteria > Actinomycetota > Actinomycetes > Propionibacteriales > Nocardioidaceae > JACCZJ01. The sequence continues at coordinate 6,308 of JACCZJ010000338.1, read as the reverse complement.
CAGGGCTCTTGGACAGGTGTTTGCCCCCGATCACATGGCTGAGGAACATCTCGCGGATTGCCGCCCGTGCACTCTCCGGGCGGAGAACGCCGATTTGCGGTAGCACGTTGTCAGTCACCACATGTGGGACCCGCCTGGCCTCGAACATGGCCCGTGTCTCGTCAGTCGCATCGTGGTTGCCGGCGAACACCACCGGCTTGCGCCACCGTGCTCCGGCGAGCGCGTGGGCGTTGGCGAGCAGCACCTCGGCGTTCCCGCCGTCAGTTCCTCCGACCAGGAGCACTACATCCGGCTCGCTAGCACGCAACGCTCCCAGCTCCACCGCGTCATACGAGACGTGCACGACACGGCCTCCGCTCGAGAGGGCCACGCGTCTTCCAGCCTCGGCGGTGACCAGCTCCTCGTTGCCGACGACGGCGATCCGCAGGCCGCCGCCCGCTGACGAACAGGCCAGCACGGGTATGTCGGTCGGCCCCCCTGACGTGCCCGCGGCGTGGTCAAGGTCAGCCTTGATCGCGTCCCAGCCATCGAGCACATCGTTGTCAATCGTGGTCGGGTGGCTGCCGGTGGCGAGCAACTCCCCAGATGCGGTGTCGACGAGCGAAGCCTTGGTGAAGGTCGACCCGAAGTCCAGGCAATAGGTGAGCGAGACTGATGGTTGCGACGCCCGAGTTCGGGAGGCGACCGACCTCTCAACGGGAGGCGAGTGACCTCTCAACGGGAGGGGGGGAGGGGGAGGGCTTGCGCGAGGTCGGCGATGAGGTCATCGACAGACTCGATTCCCACCGAGACGCGCACCAGGTCGTTGGGTACGGCGAGAGGCGACTCGGCCACAGAGGCGTGGGTCATCGTGGCTGGTAGCTCGATCAGCGACTCGACTCCTCCGAGCGATTCGGCCAGCGTGAAGAGGCGGGTGCGATTGCACACGTCCAGGGCGGCCTGGTGACCCGCTCGGGTACGGAAAGAGAGCATGCCGCCATACCGGCGCATCTGCTTGTCCGCGACCTCGCGCCCAGGATGGTTGGCCAAGCCCGGATAGAAGACCTGCCCCACAGCCTCATGGTCGACGAGGAAGTCAACGATCCGCTCAGCATTGTCGCAGTGGCGGTCCATCCGTACCGCAAGCGTTTTGAGCCCGCGCAGCACGAGGTAGGCGTCGAAGGGCCCGGCAATGGCACCTGTCGAGTTCTGGAAGACGGCGACGCGTTGTCCGAGATCGGCATCAGCGGTCACCAAAGCCCCGCCCACCACGTCACTGTGCCCACCGGCGTACTTGGTCGTCGAGTGCACCACCACGTCGGCGCCTAACGCGATGGGTTGCTGTAGATAGGGAGTGGCGAAGGTGTTGTCCACGACCAAGAGCGCTCCCGCTTCGTGCGCGATGGCGGCGATCGCCTCGATGTCGGCCACGCCGAGCAGCGGATTGCTGGGTGTCTCGATCCAGACCAGCTTCGTGCGGCCGGGTTGCACGGCGGCGGCGAAGGCCGCGGTGTGATGCTCTGATGCGGGTGTGAAGTCGAGCCCCCAGGGCGCGAACACAGTGTTGAAGAGTCGATAGGTGCCGCCATACGCATCATTGGGTATGACGACATGGTCGCCGGGTTGGCAGGTGACGCGGACCAGGGCGTCCTCAGCCGCCATCCCGGAGGCGAATGCGATGCCCCGCTCTCCCAGTTCGAGCGCTGCCAGGCAGTCCTCAAGAGCACGCCTTGTCGGGTTTGCGGTGCGGGAGTATTCGTAGCCGCCGCGGAGCCCTCCCACCCCGTCTTGCTTGTAGGTGGTGGTGGCATAGATCGGGGTCATCACCGCCCCGGTGGCGGGGTCTGCCGGTTGCCCGGCGTGGATCGCCAACGTCTCGAAGCCCAAAGCCTGGTCAGGGTTATGCGTCTGGCTCATGCCAAGAGACTAGGTGAGGCGGCGACAAATGAGGCAACCGATGCAGTGGCCCTCCTCCGTCTGATTTGGAACGACCTGGTGATTGTTGGGGCCGACAGGGCGCCATATCGTTCGAATCGCGGGCCTCATCGGCTGCCCCAGGGTCCGGTCGGGTTGAGCCGGCGGAGCACTGGCAGCAGGTCGGGATCCACCAGGTCACCACGCCACTGCCCCGCCCCCAGGTCGCTCCAATGGATCCATTCCTGATCGAGATAGGCAGCCTGTTCGTCAGCGGTGAAATCGGTGACCAGGTCGAGCGGCCCAGCGCCATACCGGCCGAGAATGAAGACCTCATCGCCCACGAATCGGGCGTCGCCCCACAGCACGTCGCGAGCCACGAGCGTGGGTTCGCCCATCAGAGTCGGCGCAGCCAAGCCGGTCTCCTCGCGCCATTCGCGCAGGACCGCCTCACGCGGCGTCTCGTCCGCCTCGAGGCCACCCCCTGGCGGCTCCCAAAACTGCGCGCCAGTCACCGCGTGGCGCCAGTGCATCAGCAGGATTCGGTCGTCGGAGTCCAGACACAGCACCCGTGCGGCAGCACGCCTGACTACCAGACGCGGCGTGGGCAGCTCGCGGATGTAGTGGATGATCGCCTCGCCGTAATCGTTGGTCTTGCCTCGGCCAGACAAGGCGAAACCTTCGCGCTCGTAGAGCCGTCGAGCCCCGAGGTTCGAGACGTGGGTCCACAGCTGAACCCTGGAGTAGCCGCGGCTCACCCCACTCCACATCAACGCGCGCAGCACGACACCGCCGGAGCCCTGGCCCCAGCTGCCGGGTCGGGTGGCGACCGAGGAGATGTGCGCCAACCCCGGGACCTCACGCCCGCTGCGAGCGTCATCGGCTCGCGCCTGCATGCCGACTGCGGCGGCGACCAGGGTCTCGCCCTCGACCAGTCCGACCCCGAACGCGCTGTCCTTCGACAGGGCCGATGCGCCTGAAGCCCTCGGCGCTATGCCGAGCTGTTGACGACGCTCATCGTTCGCTGCGTGCCACAAAGATGCAAAAGCGTCTGCATGCAAGGTGGTCAAGACCTGGACGCCTGTCGCCATGGCAGTCACCGTAAGCCACTCATAAGCAGCTACCGCTAGGTGCCAGGAAATACCTGTTGACGCCCACCTGTTGTGTACGTATGTGCCAGCCTCGAACACATGGCTGCGCACCCCGCACCGTCAAATCCGTCAAGCCGTCAAGAGGAGCCACCGAGATGTTGTTCAGCCGCCACAAGACCGAGTTGCCCGGCGCCGAGAGGGCACTGCCGGGCCGGGACGCGCGCCCGTTCGACGTTCCAGCGAAGCATGCGGTCCTGGGTACGCCGCTCGAGAGTGAAGTTCCCGACGGCTTCGAGGTGTCCGTCTTCGGACTCGGATGCTTTTGGGGCGAGGAGAAGATGTTCTGGGACCTGGCTGGCGTGTGGTCCACGTCAGTTGGTTATGCGGCAGGTGTGACACCCCATCCGACATACGACGAAGTCTGCAGCGGTCGCACCGGCCACGCCGAGGTCGTCCGAGTCGTCGCTGATCCGTCGAAGCTGTCGTATGACGACTTGCTCAAGACGTTTTGGGAGGCCCACGACCCGACGCAGGGCATGCGGCAGGGAAACGACATCGGAACGCAGTACCGGTCGATCATCTTGACCACCACCCCCGACCAGCAGTCCAAGGCGGAGGCGTCACGAGCCGCCTATCAGCAGGCGTTGACCGCCAAGGGTTACGGGGAGATCAAGACCTCGATCGTGCCGCTCGAGGACTACTACTTCGCCGAGGACTACCACCAGCAGTACCTCGCCAAGAACCCGTACGGCTACTGCCCCATCCACGCCACCGGGGTGACATTGAACTGAACATGCCACCGGCGTGACAGCTAGCTGATATCGCGCCTGCCCGCCCACAGGGCGTAGCAGGCGACGGCGGTCGCCGCCGCGGCGTTCAACGAGTCGATGCCTGCAGCCATGGGAATCTTGGCTCGTACATCGGCCGAGTGCTCCCACCGGGCGCTGAGGCCATGCCCCTCCGAACCGACCAACAGCGCGACCTTGTCGCGGGTCGGCACCGCGGCGAGGTCGACCGCGTCGCCTGACAAGGTGAGGGCGACGGTGCTGAAACCGGCCCTGGACAGGGCCGGCACCGCGTCGTACCAGTCCACCAACCGGGTCCACGGCAGCGAGAAGACCGCCCCCATCGAGACCTTGATCGACCGGCGGTACAGAGGGTCCGCGCATCGGGGCGACAACAACACTGCGTCGGCCCCCAGTGCCGCACCGCTGCGGAACGCGGCGCCGACGTTGGTGTGGTCGACGATGTCTTCGAGGACAAGCAGCCGGGTGGCTGCTGTGACGACGTCGTCCAGCGGCAGCAGCGGCCGTCTCTCCAACGACGCCAAGGCGCCTCTGTGCACATGAAAGCCGGTCACCTGCTCGGCCACCTCGTCGCTCACTACATAGCAAGGCACCTCGGGAGCGGCAGCAAGCTCACTTTGCAACCCCGCCAGCCAGCGCTGGGTCATCAAGAATGAGCGCACGTGGAACCCGGCAGAAACGGCTCGTCGGACGACCTTCTCCCCTTCGGCGATGAACAGGCCCTGGGTGGACTCGAGGCTTCTGCGGAGCTGGACGTCGCGAAGTCTTATGTAGTCGAGAAGCCGGTCATCTGCCGGATCCTCTACTTCGATGAGACGCGCCACCGAGCCATTATCGCGGGCCTTCCCGGTGTGGATGCTTGCCACTTCACGGCGCGTAGAGCAAGGTGGCCTGGGGACAACGCAACCAGACCGGAGGGCCGGCGATGAGCAGAGCTGCTTCAGAAGTGGATCAGGACCGAGGCGGTGAGCCCTCCCTCGTACGGGTGATGGGGCCGAAGCTCCTCCTCCTTTTCATCGTTGGCGACATCCTCGGCACCGGTGTCTACGCCTTAACCGGGGACGTGGCCGGCAAGGTGGGCGGAGCCGCCTGGGCCCCCTTCCTCGGAGCGTTCATCGTCGCCACAATCACCGCGTTCTCGTACCTCGAACTGGTCACTAAGTACCCCCAAGCGGCTGGCGCCGCGCTCTATACGCACAAAGCGTTCGGGATTCACTTCTTCACATTCCTGGTCGCGTTCGCTGTGATGTCCTCTGGGATCACCTCGGCCTCCACCGCCTCCAACGCCTTTGCCAGCTTCCTCAATGACGGCTTCAATTTAGACCTCGAGACCAACAGCGTCAGCAGACTCCTGATCGCGCTCGGCTTTATGACGCTGGTGGCGCTCGTCAATCTGCGCGGCGTGGGCGAGAGTGTGAAGGCCAACGTTGTGCTCACCCTGGTCGAGCTCTCGGGTCTGCTCATGATCATCTTTATCGGCATCTATGCGATGACTCAAGGGCGTGCCGACTTCACCGAGGTGACGGTCTTCGCCTCCGAAGAAGGCAAAAGCGCCTTCTTCGCCGTCACGTCCGCGACGACGCTCGCCTTCTTTGCGATGGTCGGCTTCGAGGACTCGGTCAACATGGCCGAGGAGACCAAGGACCCCACAAGGATCTTCCCGAAGATCATGCTCACGGGTCTCGGCATCACCGGAACCATTTACATCCTCGTCTCGATCACCGCGGTCGCCCTCGTCCCAGTGGGGGATCTCACCAATGACGAGCTGCCTGAGGCGCTCGTCCAGGTTGTCCAGGCGGGTGCGCCGGACCTCCCGATGGATGAGATCTTCCCCTTCATCGCGATGTTCGCCGTCGCAAACTCGGCGCTGATCAATATGCTCATGGCGAGCCGGCTGCTCTACGGGTTGGCCAAGCAGGACGTCCTGCCTAGCTTCCTCGGCAAGGTGCACGAGACGCGCCGGACGCCGTACGCCGCGATCATCTTCACGACGCTGATCGCCATCGGGCTCATCTCGTATGTCGTGCTCCGGCTCGATGAGGATGCCGTCACCTTGCTAGGAGGCACCACATCGCTTCTGCTGCTCGCAGTCTTCACCGTGGTCAACGTCGTCGTGCTCGTCCTGCGCCGCGATCACGTGGATGGACCCCACTTCACCGCCCCGATGGGCCTTCCGATCATCGGAGCGGTCCTGTGCGCGTTCATGACCGGGCCGTGGGCGCGTGACGAAGAACAGCGCAAGCAGTACGAGATTGCCGCTTGGCTTCTCGCTGTCGGTGTGATCTTGTGGCTCATCACGTGGATCTACAACCGAGGCGTTCGTGCCAAGAAGACCGGCTTCCGCCACCCTGAGGAACTCGGCGGCTGACTTCTTGGGTCGCGAAGACAGCTGAGATCTTGACTGAGTTGTAACCAACCCAAGCCTCTTGCGGGGCCATATCACCGGTCGAATTCGCTAGGTTGACGAGATGTCCGATGTCCAAACGCGAGATTCCCCCGATCGCACGGACTCGAACCT
>JACCZJ010000430.1 GCA_013696065.1 Nocardioidaceae bacterium | reverse complement strand
ATGGTGTACTCGCCACCTGGGAATCGCTGCGCCTCACCGGCTGGCGGCTTATCCTGCTCTTGACCTGCAACCGTGATCGAGCCAACCCCAGTGCCGCGGGCGTTGCGCTTGACGTCCCCGTCAGCCTGACGGGTCACGTTCGCACGGCCGCGGATGTTGCGGAGCGTAAGCGCTCCGAACGAGGCAGACTCGACGATGCTTCGGGTGTATCCCTCGGCGGAGCGGTTGTCTCGCTGCACTCCGTATGCGAAGGAGCGACGCGCGCCAAGAACCCCGAACGTCGGGTTGGCCTCTCCTGTGCTGCTCTCCAGCACCTTGCCGAAGGTGCCGGGACAGGGGATGGGCTGGGCTGCCCCCTTCTTGGATGTCGCTGTATCAGCGACGACAGCTCGCGAACCCACCGCGCCGCCCTGGAACACGCCGCCCTCAACGTTTCCATCAATCCTGGACTGGGCGTGCGCTGTGCGCTGCACGGTGCCGTCGGTGCCCACGAACTTGAGGACGTTGACGGTGCCGACGGCGCTCCGCTTGGTGACCTTGCGCTTCCGTTCGTTGACGACGAGGTCTCCCCTACCTGGGACGGGGACAGTGAAGGTCCGGCCGTTGGAGGGAATCGGGACATTGACGCCGGATACTTCCAGTGAGCCGATACTAGAGACCTGCTCGACCCGGAAGCCTTCGCCGCGCTCGTGCAGGCTGCGGTTGCTGGCACGCAGGTCGGTGAACCTGACGGCCCCTCCTGCCATCTTGCCGCCCTCGGCCGTCGCGACTGACGTGGCGGAGGTGACGCCATTGCGTTGGCGGGTAAAGTTGTGTGTGTCGACGTTTCTTAGCGTCACCCCGCCTTGATCACTGTTCGCTACGTGGTTGTCCCGGTCGCGAGGGACATACCTGGTGCAGGGCAGGTGTGACACGGCCGTCGCGTCGGAGTCGGCAGTGGTATTGTCGTCCGACTTGGAGCCGTACGCAGTCGCGTCGTAGCCGAAGTCGGTGAGGATGCCTCTCTTGCCGGCAAGTTGCTGGCTTCCCTCGTCGAGTGCTGTGGCGGGTGGTCCCGAGATGAGACCTACTCCCGCCATCATGGCTACCGAGGTCATTATCCCGGCGCGCCTCATAGTGTGATGCATGCTGCCTCCAGTGAGTTTGGTGGACCGAGCCCTGTACGCACAGGACGTGGGAGCGAGGTTGCTATCGCTTCGTTACCGTGAGCATACGGAGCATTGCACTGCGTAGTAAGAGATTTCGGCAAAATTCCCCCCAAAACTCGCGATGTGGACTGGCCTCGTCATCCTCTGGAGGCAGTGCCACCGGTAGTACGCTCCCGACCGCTGACTTGCTGAGCCGCCAAGACAGCTGGAGATCTTGACTGACTTGTAACCAAGCCGCAGCGCTTGCGAGGCCATATCACCGGTCGAATTCGCTAGGTTGACGAGATGTCCGATGTCCAAACGCGAGATTCCCCCGATCGCACGGACTCGAACCTCGTGTCTTTGCGGCAGGTCGATAAGTGGTTTGGCGACCTGCACGTCCTGCAAGACATTAACCTCGACATCGCTCGCGGCGAGGTTGTGGTCGTGATCGGGCCCTCCGGCTCGGGCAAGTCGACTCTGTGCCGCACGATCAACCGGTTGGAGCCAATCGACAAGGGCGAGATCACGCTCGACGGCCAACCGCTGCCCCAAGAGGGCAAGGAACTGGCGAGGCTGCGCGCAGAAGTGGGCATGGTGTTCCAGTCCTTCAACCTGTTCGCCCACAAAACGGTCCTCGACAACGTCATGCTCGGCCCCACCAAGGTGCGCAAGCGCGGCGCTTCTGAGGTCAAGCAGCAGGCAATGCAATTGCTCGAGAGAGTGGGCGTCGAGGCTCAGGCCAACAAATACCCAGCCCAGCTTTCTGGAGGACAACAGCAACGCGTCGCCATCGCTCGAGCCCTGGCCATGCAGCCCAAGGTCATGCTCTTCGACGAACCGACCTCTGCTCTCGACCCAGAGATGATCGCGGAAGTCCTCGACGTCATGGTCGGTCTCGCACGCGACGGTATGACGATGGTCGTGGTCACTCACGAGATGGGCTTTGCCCGCACCGCGGCCAATCGGGTCATCTTCATGGACGAAGGCAAAATCGTCGAGGAAGAGACCCCAGAAGAGTTCTTCACCAACCCCAAGTCAGATCGTGCCAAGGATTTCCTCGGCAAGATCTTGAAACACTGACCACCAACCGCCGCCACTCGGCACCACCCGAACGGGAGTCACACGATGCGATTTTTGAGAACACAAGCACTCGCTACGGGGGCCGTACTGGCCTTGGTCTTGTCAGCCTGCGGGGATGACACCGCAAAAGAGGACGCCGGCCCCAGCGTCGAGGTCAAGGACGATACTCAGTTCCCCGAGGGCTCGACCATGGCGAAGCTCGCCGACGCCGGCAAGGTCACGATCGGGGTGAAGGTAGACCAGCCAGGCCTTGGGTTCCTCGAGCCCGGTGCCGAGGCCCCGGAAGGCTTTGACATCGAGATGGCTCGCATTGTCGCTGGCGCGCTCGGTATCGAAGACGACGGCAGCATCGAATGGAAGGAGACGATCTCCGACAACCGCGAGCCGTTCCTCGAAGGCGGCAAGGTTGACCTGGTCTTCGCGTCCTACTCCATCACCGATGAACGCCGCCAGGTCGTGGGACAGGCCGGTCCCTACTACGTCACTGGCCAACAGCTCCTCGTGCGCGAAGAGGACAAGGAAAAGATCACCGGTCCCGACGACCTCAAGGGAGTCAAGGTCTGTTCGGTGGAGGGTTCGACCTCGTTGGCGACCGTCCAAGACGAATACGGCGCCTCGCCGTCACCACGCGGCACGTACTCCGAGTGTGTCGAGGAGCTCAAGCAGAAGACGGTAGACGTCGTCACCACCGACGGCTCGATCCTCCTTGGCTATGCCGCCGAAGCACCCGATGAGCTCGAAGTCGTCGGAAAGCCTTTCAGCGAGGAGCGCTACGGAGTTGGCTACGAGCTCGGCGACACCGAGCTCTGCCAGTTCATCAGCGACACCCTGAAGGCATCGATGGAGGACGGAACGTGGGCTGAGGCCTTCGAAGCCACGCTGGGTAAATCGGGCGTGGAGACTCCCGAGCCGCCCGCGCTCGACGAGTGCCTGTAGTCCGACGTACGCGCGGGGTGGCCGTCGTAGTGTGCGCGGCCACCGCCGCAGCCGAGCGTGAGGAGGTGAGCCGCGTCTTATGCAGGTGCTGATCGACAACTTCGGCCTGATCCTTGACGGCTTCGTCAAGACCTTGTGGCTGTTGCTCTTCGCTGGCTTGATCGCCCTGGTGCTCGGGACGTTACTGGTGGCGTTGCGGGTCTCCCCCGTGGCTGTCATGCGAGCGGTAGGCACGTCGTACATCAACGTCGTTCGCAATACTCCGTTGTTGCTGATCGTCTACCTCTTCGGCGCGCTGTTTCCCGTTTTGGGGTACACCGCGTCGATCAGCAGCTACATCGACTACTCCTTCATCACCGCAACGATTGCACTCGGCATGTATGCCGCAGCCTTCGTATGCGAGGCGCTGCGTGCCGGCATCAACTCGATTCCTGTCGGTCAGGCCGAAGCCGCCCGCTCACTCGGTATGACTTTCGGCCAATCGATGTCGACCGTCATCCTCCCCCAAGCGTTCCGCGCGGCTATTCCGCCGTTGGCCAGCACCTACATCGCGCTCGCCAAGAACACCAGCGTGGCTCTCGCAATCGGCGTGACCGAGGCAGCGTTTGCCATGAAGAAGCTCAATAACGAGTACGCCACTGGACGCAGCTGGATCTTCTTCGGGTTCGCTGTTGGCTACATCCTGATTGTCTGGGCCATCGCTGCCTTTGCCCATGGGCTTGAGCGACAGGCAGGCAAGGCGCGATGAGCAGCGTTCTGTTCGACGTCCCGGGTCCGCGGGCCAGGCGTCGCTATCAGATCCTCACTGCGGTGTTCGCCCTGTTGCTGCTGGCCATCGTTGCTTGGGTAGTTCAACGCCTCCTCGCCGAGAAGGTCCTGACCGCAGATGCAGTCAACGCGACCTTCCAGAACCGCTACCTCGAAGTAGTTATCGAAGGCTTCATCAGCACTCTCAAAGCTGCCGGGCTCGCGATCCTCACGTCCTTGCTGGCAGGAGCGCTGCTGGCGGCTGGCCGGCTCAGCAACCACGCCGTTGTGCGTTGGCCATGCACGGCCTTCATCGAGTTCTTCCGGGCTGTGCCGCTGCTGTTGCTGTTCTTCTACATCTTCTACGCCTATGAATCCCAGATCGGGACACTTCTCACCGTTGTTTTGGCCCTGACGCTCTACAACGGGTCCGTGCTGGCGGAGATCTTCCGCGCTGGCATCAATGCGGTGCAGAAGGGCCAATCCGAGGCGGCGTATGCGTTAGGCATGCGCAAGACGCAGGTCATGAATCTGATCTTGATGCCGCAAGCGGTGCGCTTCATGCTGCCCGCCATCGTCAGCCAGTGTGTGGTGGTGCTGAAGGACACGACGCTCGGCCAGCTCATTACGTATGACGAAGTGGTTCGCCAAGCCAGGGGTATCACCCTCGCCCCAGGTGCTGAGGCACTCTTGATCTACGCACTCGTCGCGCTGGTCTTCATCCTGATCAACTACTCGCTCGGGAAACTGGCCGAGTATCTCGAGCGCCGGTTGTCCCGGCGGGGGGAGCGCGCTGGCGCCCGGCTCACGATCGAGCCTGGTATGGGAGCCGGCGCTGGCGCTTGAGCGGCCTGTATGGCGCGCTGCGCTGCGGCCTCAGCCGGAGGCTATAAAGCCGAGAAGATCTTGTCTCGTGAGGACACCGACTGGCTTGCCGTCCTCTTGCACGAGCACCGCGTCGGCGTCGTGGAGTCGCTCCACGGCCGCTGAAACCGGCTCGCCAGATCCGATCACCGGCAGTGGGTCAGCCATGTGCTTCTCGACCCGGTCGGCCAGTCTCGCCTTGCCGGCAAAGAGCGCGTCGACCAGATCCCGTTCGCTGACCGACCCGGCGACCTCGGCGGCCATGACGGGCGGCTCGGCCCGCACCACCGGCATCTGCGAGACGGCATACTCACGCAAGATCGATACGGCTTCGGCGATCGTCTCGCCGGGATGGGTGTGGACGAGGTCGGGCAGTTTCCCGCTCTTCCCCCGCAGCACGTCACCCACGGTGAGCTCTTCGCGCTGCCCCAGAAAGCCGTAGCGGGCGAGCCATTGATCGCTGAACACCTTGGCGAGATAGCCGCGGCCTCCGTCAGGCAGGAGCACCACGATGACGGCATCCGGGTCATCGAGCTCGTGCGCAAGCCTGATCGCGGCAGCGGCCGCCATACCTGAGGAACCTCCCACCAGCAAGGCCTCCTCACGGGCCAGCCGGCGCGTGGTCAGGAAGGAGTCCTTGTCAGACACGGCGATGATGCGGTCGGCGATCTCACGGTCGTAGGCCTCGGGCCAGAAGTCCTCGCCGACTCCCTCGACCAGGTAGGGGCGACCCGTGCCTCCGGAGTAAACCGAGCCCTCGGGGTCGGCGCCGATGACCTGCACCCGACCGTCAGAGACCTCCTTCAGGTAGCGGCCGCTGCCACTGATCGTGCCTCCGGTGCCGACTCCGGTCACGAAGTGCGTGATTTTGCCGTCTGTCTGGCGCCAGATCTCCGGGCCGGTCTGCTCATAGTGACTGAGCGGATTGTTGGGGTTGGAGTATTGATCGGGCTTCCAGGCGCCGTCGATCTCGTCGACCAACCGGTCAGACACGTTGTAGTAGCTGCTGGGATCTTCGGGAGCGACGGCCGTGGGGCAGACGACGACCTCGGCTCCATACGCCTTGAGCACGTTGCGCTTGTCGTCGCTGACCTTGTCGGGGCACACGAACACGCACTTGTAGCCCCTGGCCTGCGCCACCATGGCGAGTCCGATGCCAGTGTTACCCGACGTTGGCTCGACGATCGTGCCGCCTGGCTGCAGCTCGCCGCTCTTCTCGGCCGCCTCGACCATGGGCAGGGCGATGCGGTCCTTCACCGAGCCGCCAGGGTTCATGTACTCGATCTTGGCCAGCACCGTGGGGCGTGCACCATCGACCGTCTTGCTGAGCTTGAGCAGCGGGGTATTACCGACCAGTTCCAAGAGTGACTCGACGTATTCCACCCCCCAACCCTATGCGTTTCGCCAGCACTGGTCCTCGACACCTAGAATCACGCCGAAAGCCGACAAGCGAAGGCACTGACGCACGCGCCGATGGGGGGTGAGGCATGAACAAGGCCAAGGCAGCGCGACGACTGGCTGCCACCGCCGTGTATGGCGGCACCGCTCTGTCGGTTCTCGGCGGTTCGCTGTACGGCGTCCTGGCCGCCCAAGCCAAGCTGGCACGCCACCGGATCGGGAACGCCGAGCACGCCCCGCCCGACCCGAGCGGCCTCTACGGCGCAGGGTTGCGCGGCGCCCCGCTGCGCCTCGCGGTACTGGGCGACTCCGGGGCTGCGGGCTACGGGGCAACCGTGGCAGCCGACACGTTTGGCGCCTTCCTCGCAACGGGTCTCGTAGATCTGGCTGACCGCCCTGTCGCACTGCAGTGCTACGCGACCGTGGGTGCGCAGACCACCGATCTGGCCGTCCAGATCCCTCAGGCGCTGTCCGCCGACCCCGACGTCTGCGCGGTCATCATCGGCACCAACGACGTGACGCACCGGGTCCAACCCTCTCGTTCGATCACGGCGTTGCAGTCGGCTGTCCAACAGTTGCAGGCGGCAGGGACCCAGGTGGTGGTGGGGACGTGCCCAGACCTCGGGACGATCCGACCGGTCGGACACCCGCTGCGGTTGGTAGCTCGGGCTTGGAGCCGGCATCTAGCCGCGGCGCAGGCCATCGCTGTCGTGGAGGGCGGCGGTCGGGCGGTGTCTCTCGCCACCATCCTCGGCCCGGAGTTTGCGGCCGCACCAATGGACATGTTCGGTCCTGATCAGTTCCATCCGTCGACGGCTGGCTACAAGAGTTGCGCGGCGGCACTGTTGCCGTCAGTGGCGGCCGCTGTGGGCGTCATACCGGCTGACTCGGTCGAGCCTGCACGTGGAGAGGGAGTGTTGTCGCTGCGCAAGGCTGCCGCGGCGGCGGCCGACGTTGCCGGCACGGAGGTGTCGCGCGCGGAGGTGCGTGGTATGTGGCGGCCACGCGGTGGGTGGGCGTGGTTGCGTCATCGCCGCCGCCACCAGATCCCTGCCGTAGGCGCCGTCGAGCCAGCGCCTGCGCTTGCTGACCGCACGCCGTCTACGGTCACAGGCCCCGCCGGCTAGACCGGATTGCGGAGACGAGAAGGCCGGCTCAAAAGCTGCGCGCGTCCCATTCGCTGCACAGGTGACCACCCGTCGCCGGAGTGTCAGCGCGGCGTTCCCCTGGCTGCGCCTGCTCTTGCGGTGGAAGCGAGACGGGGTTGGGCTCAATGGAAGCCGTTGCCGAGGTGGTGGTCAGAGCGGCAGCGCAGACGGCTGCCCCGGCGAGAGCTCGGCGGGCATGAGGGCGAAGGGGACGCATGTCTGGACAGTATCTGGTCAATTGACGGGGCAACGGCAACGGCCCCCGGATTGCTCCGAGGGCCGTGCCTTCTCCACTCCTGAGAGCGCACCTGCCTGGCGCTCACGTCGATAGGAGACTAGTTGTCGCTTTGCATGATGGCGAGGATGCGCAGCATCTGGATGTAGATCCAGATCAGCGTCACCACGAGGCCAAAGGCTGCTCGCCACGACTCCTGCTCGGGCAGGCCCGCTGCGACGCCGCGCTCCACCATGTCGAAGTCGAGCATCAGCATGGCAATACCGATGGCGAGACCGACGAAGCTCGTGATGAGGCCAAGCGTGCCAAAGCCGTTGAAGCCCATCGCATTGCCGAACATGCCCATGAGGAAGTCGAGCATGACGACGCCGAAGAAACCGAACATCGCGATGGTCACATACTTGCGGAACTTGTCGTTGACCTGGATGTTGAAGAACTTGTAGGCGGCTAGCGTTGCCACGAAGGCAGCCGTCGTGCCCATCACGGCGCCTGGCACGACCCCGTCGAACATCGCCTCAAAGGTTTCGCTGACCGCACCGAGGAACATCCCCTCGAGCACGGAGTAGGCAATAACGAGGACTGGGCTGACCTTGCGCATGAACGCGATGGCGAACGAGAGGCCCAGACCGCCGAAGGCACCGATCATCCAGGCCGGACCCAGGTATTCATCGGGCATCGCTATCCACGTCGCTGCGGCAGACGCGACCACGATGAGCAGCATGATGGCGGTGCGGTTGACGACCGAGTCGATCGTCATACGCTCCTCTACGACAGGACCCGTCGACTGCTGCCATGAGGATGGATCAGTTGTCTGTGGGTATGGCGTTTGGCCATATCCCTGTGCGTAGCCCTGGTAACCCTGGCCACCGGCTGGGTAGCCCTGGTTGCCGTAGCTCTGGGCGGCTTGGCCGTTGAAGCCTTCGGCCCTCGCGAACACGGGGTTATTGCTCTGCATGGGAATGATTTCCTCCTTGGCCTGACGCCATGTCAGGTCTCTCCCATCATACGTTCTCACCGGGCAAAAGTTGAGCGGCGAGCAGGTGCCGTCGGCCGTGCTCGCTTAGACGAGGTCTGCGCAGCGTGACGGAGCGACCGCGCGCGGGTCGCCGGGCCGGCATCTAGGTCGAGTGTGCCGCGGGTCGCCGGGCCGACATCTAGGTCGCGTGTGCGCCGTCGCACGACCTAACTCTGACAGGATCCCAGTATGGGGCGCTTCGTCATACTCGGCCAATGTGTCGATTGTGGTCGCTCTGTCGGCCATCAGGAGTTCTGCGGCTTCTGTGGCTTGTCGCAAGTGAGCCCCACTGCTCAGCGTCTGCGGTCGCTGCTGGCAGACGCCGACATCGCCCTGGTCCAGGCGCGCGAGGCCGACTCGATCGCACGATCGACTGTGGCGGGTTCTACCCTCCAGGGGCAGGGGCCCGCAGCACCGATGGTCGCCGAGCAGCCAGCGTGGGATGTGGACCCGTGGCCGCCGCCGACGCAACGCCCCTCCTCATTGCCGGCCGCGTCCACACCGGTGGTGTTGCTTGGACTTGGCGCCTTCTGCTTGCTCGTCGCGGCCATCGTGTTCGTCTCTGTGACCTGGTCCGACCTGTCCGTTGCCAGTCGGGCGATGATCCTGCTGGGCGTGACTTCGGCGGTGGGTGCGGTGGCCTACCTGTTGTTGCACAAGCGCTTGCAAGGCTCCGCTGAAACCTTGTCGCTCCTGTTCGTCGCCTTGCTCGTGCTCGACCTGTTCGCCGCCCGCGACGGAGGACTCGCCGGTGCGGACAGGCTCTCGGAGCGGGGGGTTGCGTGGCTGGCGGCGATTCTGCTGACCTTGGTGAGCGCGGCCTGGGCGCTGGTCGGCGTACGACGGAATGTGCTGTATCTCAGCGGTGTGCAATGGACGGCGTCTCTGGGGCTTGCCGCGATGGGGATGTTGTTGTTCAACGAGGACCTTGCCCGAGAGGAGTATGTCGGCGTTGCGCTCACGCTGGCCTTCGCGGCCACGGCCTATGCCGCAGCCACGGCGGCGGTGTGGCGGCTGGCCGCCAACGCCGTCCTCCTTGCTCTCACGACGCTCTGCATCGCCTTCGTCTATTCCTTGCGGAGAGTGCTGGACGAATCCACTCTGGCAGGTCTGTGGCAGTCGGGGGAGGCGGTCGGCTGGCTGGTGTGCTGCGCACTGCTGGCGGCGGTCGCGCTCTGGCCGAAGCTCCCGACCCCCCGGCGGACTCTGCCAGCTACCGTATCGACGCTGGGCTTCACGCTCTTGGCGTTGCGACCCCTCGAAGGCTCCCGCTTCGACGTCATACTCGCCGTTATCGCCGCAGCCTGCGTCCTTTTCGCAGTCCTGTCGATCCTGCTGCGAGACAGAGCATGGCGGTCCGGCGTCACCGTGGCGGGGACGCTCATCGGCCTCGGCGCCGTGCCGCTGGTGGCGCCCTCGCTGCTCGTCGCGCTGGGGCGGTTGTTACAACCGTCGGTGGGGCCGTGGGAGCTAGCTCCGACGGATCGCACCGAGTTCTTCATCGAAAACTTCGACGTGCCGGGCCACCCGATGACTGTGGGCTTGGCGTTGACGGCGCTCATCCTGGCGGCCTATGCCTTGGCGGGCAGGCGACTGCCCTCGTTGCCCACTGCGGGCGCACTGATTGCTCCGGCCGCAGCCGTTGTCGCACTGAGGGAGCCTCTGCAGCTATGGGCGGTGGTTTCGGTGATGGCGGCGCTGGTCGTGGCTCACGGCCTGTTGGGGATGCTTCGGCCGACTGCGAAGAACCAGCCCGGTGGCACGTTCGCCACCGTCATCAGCATTGAAGTCGCCCTCACGCTCGTCGCGTCGCGGGGATCGGAGCTCACGACGATGGCGACCACCACCGCGCTCGCCGCAGCGTGCGCCGTCATGGCGGTCGCCCTGAACGGGGTGGTCCAGCGCAACGCCTCGGCCGTCGGCGCGGTGTGGAGCGGGAGCACGACCCTGGTGGCCGCCTTACACCTCGGGCAGCAGCCTCTCGATCTGACCGCTGCCTGCCTCGTGGGGATCGGCTGCCTCACCTTGCTCTTGGCGCAACTGCGGGCCGCGGGCGGGCACCTACCCATGCGGGTCGGGCTGGAGGTCAGCACAGTGCCGTTGTTGGCGCTCGGACTCGCTTTAGCTGCCATTGAGGACGGCGGAGTCCTGCTGCCCATGTCGCTCACTGCCGGAGGTGCCAGCCTCCTCGTGGTGTCGCTGATCCGTCAGGACCGCCGATTCCTGAGTGTGCCGGGGAGTCTCTTGTTGGTGATGGCGACGTGGGTCAGACTCGCCGACCAAGACGTTTTCGTGGTCGAGGCCTACACCCTGCCGAGCGCCATCGTGCTGTGCATCCTGGGCACCCGGCAGATGTGGCGCTCGCCGCGCTCCTCCAGCCTGCGGGTGCTGATGCCGGGCTTGACCTTGGCCCTGCTGCCGAGCCTGCTCCGTACCCTGCCCGAACCCACCTCGACCCGGGCGTTGCTGCTGGGATTGGGTGCACTCGTGGTGTTGCTGGTCGGGGCGCGTCTGCGTTGGATAGCGCCGCTGCTCGCTGGAGGCGCAGTGGTGCTGGTGCTCGCAGTGCTCAATATCGCGCCCTATGCCGCTGCCCTGCCCCGATGGGTGCTCTTCGGGACGGTCGGTGCTTTGCTGCTGCTGCTCGGGATCACCTGGGAGAAGCGGCTGCAGAGCGCCCGGGCGGTCTCGAGAGCCCTGCAACGGCTGGTGTGACCTGCGCCGATACCGCCGGGCGGGGTGCCCCTGTTCGAAGCGCTTCACACTTCACGCCTGTCGGAGTGACACTTGCTTCTTGGCCGAGTGAGCGGGAGCTGGGTGTGGCGCGATCGCTGGTCCGTCCACGTCGGTGGTTTCACCGTCACGTCCTCGACTTCAGCTGCTTCAGTGTGTCGATGTCATGCTTGTCTTGCTCACGTGGTTCGTATCCTGAGTGAAACCTCAGCTGCTGGTCAACTGAAAGGCACCTGACGAGGCGTCGCTCTAAATGACCATCGGTGAAGGCTGTCGGCGGATATCGAAAGTGTGTGCCGTCAAGCTTGCCTTGAAGGCCATGTCCCGCCGCGTCGAACCGCACGGGATGAAGATCCACCCACTCATCATCCTGCGCCCAAAGCTCGACACGAACCGGAAGCCAGTCGGTCTCTACCACATATTCCAGCGTGCGAAGTACTTGAAGGGAAGCATCGAGGTCGGCCAAATCGATGGCCAAATCAAGGTCGCGATGCTCCCTAGTTTGCCGGCCCACGAGCGCATCTACCCCCCAGCCACCCGCGACCCACGACCGCACGTCAGCACCATCTAGCGCATCGAGGACCTGAACGACCGACGTCAGAAGCATAGGCCGAGCCTTTCTCTAGCTACCTCGCATCCGCTCAGTCAGAATTGTGCGGGGCCGGTAGCGCGAAACGCTCCGTGAGCAGATGCGGTGCCCCCGGTGGGACTCGAACCCACACTGAGCGCCTTTTAAGGGTGCGTCCTCTGCCATTGGGATACGGGGGCTCGTCGTCCCATCGTAGGGAACGCGGCGATCGCTACGTGTTAGCCCGGT
>JACCZJ010000419.1 GCA_013696065.1 Nocardioidaceae bacterium | reverse complement strand
ATGGTGTCCTCGTCATGCTCGACCACAATCAGTGTGTTGCCGAGGTCGCGCAGCCGCACCAAGGTCTCGATGAGCCGGTGATTGTCGCGTTGATGTAAGCCGATCGACGGCTCATCCAGCACGTAGAGCACCCCCACCAGGCCCGCGCCGATCTGAGTGGCCAACCGGATCCGCTGGGCCTCGCCGCCAGACAGGGAGCCCGAGGGTCGGTTCAACGTGAGGTAGTCGAGCCCGACGTCGAGTAGAAAACGCATCCGCTCGCTGATCTCCTTGATCACCCGCTCGGCGATCTGGAACTCGCGGGGCGAAAGGTCGAGGTCGTCGTTAAGGAACGCCGCCGCCTCGTCGATCGGCAGAGCGCAGATGTCGGCGATGTTCTTGCCCGCAATGGTGACGGCCAACGAGATAGGCTTGAGCCGGGCCCCCTGACACGCAACACACGGCACCTCGCGCATGAAACCCTCGAACCGTTCACGACTCGTGTCGCTCTCCGCCTCACCGTGCCGCCGCTGGATGTAGGGGACCACGCCCTCGAACTGTGCATAGTAGGAACGATCGCGGCCGTAGCGGTTCTTGTACTTCACGTGCAGCTTGGTCGCGTGACCCCCCAGAATCGACTCGCGCGCCCGCTGGGGCAGCTCCTCCCATGGCGTCGTCGTCTTGAATCGCAGCTCGTCGCCGAGCGCCTCGAGCAGGCGTGAGAAATAGTCGGAGACATGGGCTGCCGACCACGGGGAGATGGCACCCTCGGCGATCGACTTGCTCTCATCAGGGACCAACAGCTCGGGGTCGACGATCATGCGGGTCCCGATCCCATGGCACTCCGCACAGGCCCCGAACGGCGAGTTGAAGGAGAAGGACCGAGGCTCGAGCTCCTCGAACGAGAGGTCGTCATAGAGGCAGGCCAGGTGCTCAGAGAAGACCCGCTCACGATTTTCGTCAGAGACCGGCAGGTCGACGAAGTCGAGAGTCACGAGCCCCCCGGAAAGACCAAGAGCTGTCTCGACGGAGTCGGTCAGCCGGCGCTTGGCCGACTCCTTGACTGCGAGACGGTCGACGACGACCTCAATCGTGTGCTTCTTTTGCTTGTCGAGGGCCGGCGGGTCCGTCAGCGCATGCGTGTCGCCGTTGACCCGCACTCTCGAGAACCCTTGCGCCTGCAGCTGCCGGAACAGGTCGACATACTCGCCCTTGCGACCTCGGATGACCGGTGCGAGCACCTGGAATCGGGAGCCCTCCTCCAGCTCGAGCACTCGGTCGACGATCTGCTGCGGCGTCTGACGCGCGATCGGCCGCCCGCAGACCGGGCAATGTGGCCTGCCGGCTCGCGCGAACAACAACCGCAGATAGTCATAGACCTCGGTGATGGTGCCGACCGTCGACCGTGGATTACGGGACGTGGACTTTTGGTCGATCGAAACCGCTGGAGACAGGCCTTCGATGAAGTCGACGTCGGGCTTGTCCATCTGCCCCAGGAATTGGCGCGCGTATGCCGAGAGGGACTCGACGTATCGGCGCTGGCCTTCGGCGAAGATCGTGTCGAAGGCCAGGCTCGATTTACCTGACCCGGACAACCCTGTGAAAACAATCATCGAGTCGCGCGGCAGGTCGAGCGAGATGTCCTTGAGGTTGTGCTCGCGTGCCCCGCGGATGATCAGCTGATCGGTCACACGTGTCCTTCCCCGAGGCGACACTCGGCAACATATGGTTTCGAACAGATGTTCGCATCGTACTCGGTGACAGGCTCTGGGCGGCAGTCAACATCGGGCGTGTCTGCGGGTAGGTTTGAGCACATGTCCGTAGACCCGTCCGTTGATTTCCAGGAGTCCGCCAAGTCTACCGAGCCGTTCGGACAGTCCCGATGAGGTACCACGGCAACGTCAAGCCAGGATCGCCGCAGGTGCGCGAGCTGGCCGACCTGATCATCACCAAGGCGTCGGTCGGGCCGATGGACAACAACGCCTACCTGCTGCAATGTCGCAGCACCGGCGCGAAGCTCCTCATCGATGCCGCGGCTGAAGCAGGAGTCCTGCTCCAGCTCCTCGGCGATGAGCCGCTCGACCAGGTGGTCACCACTCACCGGCACGGCGACCACTGGGGCGCCTTGGCAGACATCGTCAAGGCGAAAGCTCCCACCACCATCGCCGGAGCCGCCGACACCGACGGCATCCCAGTGGCCACAGATCGGCCCGTCGAAGGCGGCGAGACGATTGGCGTCGGCGGTTGCAAGCTGGAGGTCATCCATCTCGTCGGTCACACGCCCGGCTCGATCGCGCTCCTGTACGACGACCCCGCAGGCTCACCGCATCTGTGGACCGGGGACAGCCTGTTCCCGGGCGGGGCAGGCAAGACCTGGTCGGCCGGTGACTTCGAGTCTTTGGTCAACGACCTGGAGCACAAGGTGTTCGACCGGCTGCCCGACGAGACGTGGGTGTATCCCGGCCACGGTGCCGACACCACGCTCGGCACCGAGCGGCCACACCTCTCTGCCTGGCGAGAACGCGGCTGGTAATTTTTCTTGACTCTTCGTGAAGCTCTGAGCACAGAGAGAGAACGCGATAGTGTCGCGCAGAGCGATCGCAGCAAGGAAGGAGGAGACATGCGCGAACGAGAAGCTGGCGAAACTGTGCACGACACGACGCGTGAGCGCGACGCGACGGCAGACCGTCGCGACCGAATCGCCGATGAGCGGGACGCGGTGGCTGACGAGCGCGACTCAGCCGTCACCGATCGGGAAGTCGACATCGACGAAATCCTCACGGCCGCGGAGGAACGCGACGATCAAGCTGAAGCTCGTGACTACGAGGCTGACAAACGCGACATGGCCGCCAACCTCGACGCCATCATCCACGCCACCGTCGACCGCGCTGCGCTCAATGCCAGACGGCAGGCGAAGGACGATCGGGCGCACTCGAAGGCCGATCGGATGGCGTCTGAGCTGGACCGGTACACGCTCGCCGATGTCGGCCTCACCGAGCGCGAGCGCGATACCGCCCGAGATCACCGCATAACAGATGCGGTCGATCGCATCGAGGCATCAAACGAGCGTCAACAGGCGAACGAGACCCGCGACCGTGAGGCGCACAAGCGCGAAAACGGATTTACCTGACGACTAGCGACTCGCGGTGTTGCGAGGTGCCCTCAGGCCGAGCAGTCGACGAACACGACCTCTCGCCATCCGGACCCACCGGCATTGACTGGCGCAGGCCGCGGCTGCGCTCCGGGGCTCAGTCAGGTCGTTTAACTGCCGTTCGCGCTGTCGCTGCCGGCCCTCGTGTCGATGAGTGCAGCCAGTTCACGGGCTGCCTTCGTCGCCCGCTGGCCGTCTGAGACTTGGATGGCCATCACCGCCAGTGTGCTTCCGTCGGACAAGTCGAGCAACGCCCAGGGACGGTTCTTGTGCAGCGAGACATGCAGGATCTCAGCCCAGTCGTAGTACCGCATCTTGTACCCGTTGGTCACCGTCAATCCGGACTCTGCTGCGAGCGCCGACGTACGGAAGATGCCATTCAGCAAGACGAGGACGATGAGCAAAAAGCCCAGCAGGGTGAGCCGTTGGAAGAACGTGAACTTCTCCTGCACCTCGTCAGGCAGCATGAGCCACAAGAACGTCATCACCCCGACCAATGCGATTGCACCCGCGATGGCCGCAAGCCGCGCCCCGAACGGTCGCCACCTATGCGGCAGCGTGACCAGCTCAGACATCCGGCAGCACGTCGGAGCCCGGCCTATAACCGGCACGCGTGGATGTCGGTCACCAAGATTCCACGTGCACCCAGGTCATAGAGCTCGTCCATGACGCCCTGGGCGTCGCGCTGCGGCACCAAGGACCGGACGGCCGCCCAACCCTCTCGGTGCAGGGGAGATACGGTCGGGGACTCGATTCCCGGTGTCAGCTTGCAGGCTTGTTCAATCTGCTCGACCCGGATGTCATAGTCCATCATCACGTAACTGCGAGCCACCATGACACCTTCGAGGCGACGCGTGAAAACGTCGAAGCCAGGAGGGTCGGCCGCGTCGTGACGAGTGATCAGCACCGCTTCTGAGGTGAGAATCGGATCGCCGAAGACCTCCAGGCCAGCCTGGCGCAAGGTGTTCCCCGTGGACACCACGTCAGCGATGACGTCAGCCACCCCGAGACGCACGGCCGACTCCACTGCTCCATCCAGACGCACCACGTGCGCCTCGATGGACTTGGCGGTGAAGTAGTCCTCCAGCAAGCCGGCATACGACGTGGCGACGCGCACGCCGTTCAGTTCGTCGATCCCGGTGTAACTCCCGGCCGGGGCGGCGAAGTAGAAGTCGGACACTCCGAAGCCAAGGTCGAGGCGCTCCACGACCGGCGATCGGGAGTCGAGAACCAGGTCACGCCCGGTGAGCCCGATGTCGAGAGTCCCCTCACCGACGTACACGGCGATGTCTCGGGGGCGCAGGTAGAAGAACTCGACCCCGTTGGCGGTATCGGTCATGACCAGGTCACGGGAGTCGGTGCGTTGGCGATACCCGGCCTCGCGCAGCATCTGGGCTGCGTCGTCGGCGAGTGAGCCCTTGTTGGGCACGGCGATCTTGAGCATGGGTGGGCGCCTCGTCACAGGTGGGCGTGGACGTCGTCGAGGGTGAGTCCGCAGGCCAGCATCATCACCTGGGTGTGATACAGCAACTGGCTCAGCTCCTCGGCCACACGCTCTTTGGATTCGTGT
The DNA here is from genome assembly GCA_013696065.1 of Nocardioidaceae bacterium. GTDB lineage: Bacteria > Actinomycetota > Actinomycetes > Propionibacteriales > Nocardioidaceae > JACCZJ01. The sequence continues at coordinate 3,934 of JACCZJ010000419.1, read as the reverse complement.
TCGGCGGCCATCCACGATTCGGCTGCCTCTTCGACCAGCTTCTTCCCGATGCTATGGATCCCGGTCTCGACGGCGGCCACCGTGCCGGAGCCGGGCGTGCGATTCTCCACCTTGTGCGCCAGCTCAGCGAAGAGTTCGTCGAAGGTCTTCATCGGGCGTCAGCCTAGCCGTCAGGCACGGCGGATCTGCTGAAGTGTCAAAGCGGTGGACAGGGCGGCGTGGGTGGCCTCGTAACCCTTGTCCTCGACTGAGCCCTCGAGCCCCGCCCGGTCCAGTGCCTGCTGCTCGTTGTCGCACGTCAACACCCCGAATCCGATCGGCACTGCTGCGTCGACGGCGACCCGGGTCAGCCCGTCGGTCACGGCACGGCAGACGTAGTCGAAATGGGGGGTGCCACCTCGCACCACCACACCCAGGGCGACGACCGCGTCGAAGCCTTGACGGGCCAACGCCTGCGCCACGATCGGAAGCTCGAAGCTGCCGGGAGCGCGGACAATGCTGGATGACTCGACCTTGGCAGCGGCGAGCGCCCGCTCAGCTCCGGCGATGAGGCCGTCCATCACGGTCTCGTGCCACAGCGACGCCACGACGGCGACCCGCAAATCGCGGGCGTCGAGTGGTTCGAGCTCTGGCTGGCCCACACGGCTCATGAACGGTCCTCCTGGATGCTGGGTGTCGCGAAAACAGGCGTGTCGTCAGCAGCAAGACCACCCTCGGCCGCCAGAACTTCACCGCGTGCGGCGGTGGTGTCGTCGCTCGGGTCGAGGCTGAGGATCACGTGCCCCATCCTGTCGCGCTTGGTGGTGAGGTAGCGGCGATTGTCGTCATGGGCATCTGTCGCCACGCTGATGCGTTCATTGACGGCGATGCCGTAGCCCTCGAGGGCAGTCGGTTTGGCTGGGTTGTTGGTGATCAGTCGCACCGAGCGCACGCCCAGCTCGTGCAGGATCTGGGCTGCCGTGCCGTAGTCCCGCCCATCGGCGGGCAGGCCTAGATCGAGGTTGGCGTCGACGGTATCCCTGCCGGCATCTTGCAGGGTGTATGCCTGCAGCTTGTGCAGCAGTCCGATCCCGCGACCTTCGTGGCCGCGCAGGTAAACGATGACACCGCGTCCCTCCTCCTCGATGGCTGCCAGCGATGCCCGCAGCTGGGCCCCGCAGTCGCAGCGGCGTGACGAGAAGGCATCACCGGTGAGGCACTCAGAATGCATTCGCACCAGCACGTCGACACCGTCACCGACTTCGCCCTTGACGAGGGCGATCTGTTCGGAATTGTCGACCAGGTTGCGGTAACCCAGGGCCCTGAAGATCCCGTGTTCGGTGGGCAGCTTCGTTTCAGCCACCCGTTGCACTTGGCGCTCGTGGCGTCGCCGGTATCTGATCAAGTCGGCGATCGAGACGAGCGCCAGCTCATGTTCGTCGGCGAACTCCCGTAGTTGCTGGCCGCGCGTCATGGTGCCGTCGTCGTTGACCACTTCAGAGATCGCGCCAGCCGCGGTGAGACCGGCCAGCCGCGCCAGGTCGACGGCGGCCTCTGTGTGGCCCGGACGCACGAGCACCCCGCCCTCGCGGTAGCGCAGCGGGAAGACGTGTCCCGGTTGCGTGATCTCGAACGGTTCGGTCGCCGAATCGACCAGCACCTTGAGGGTGCGGGCTCGGTCTGAGGCTGAGATGCCGGTGGTGATGCCGTCACGGGCATCCACAGAGATGGTGTATGCCGTGCGCATCCGTTCTCTGTTGTGCGGAGTCATGAGCGGGATCCCGAGTCTGTCCAGCGCCGACCCCTCCATGGGCACACACAGCACTCCACTCGAATACCGGATCGTGAACGCCACCAGCTGCGGCGTCGCCTTGCTCGCGGCGAAGACGATGTCGCCTTCGTTCTCACGATCCTCGTCATCGACAACGACCACCGCTTTGCCAGCCCGGATGTCATCGATGGCGCGCTCGATCGACTCCAGCCTCAGCGTGGCGATGTCAGGCATGGCTCCTTGCTCCCGCGGGTTCATGCGGTCTCCTCCTGGGTGTTGTGTTCGCGGGCGCCGAGCAGCCGTTCGACATATTTGGCGACCACGTCGACTTCGAGGTTGACCGGGTCGCCAAGCTGGGCTCGGCCGAGGGTCGTCATTTCGAGTGTGGTGGGGATCAGGCTCACATCGAAGGTCGGCCCAACGCCGTCTCGCAACCCGCTCACGGTCAGGGAGACCCCGTCAACGGTGATCGACCCCTTGATTGCGACGTAGCGGGACAGCTCGGGGGGCAGGGATATCGTCACGACCTCCCAGTGCTCACTGGGTTCGCGGCCCACGATGGTCCCGGTGCCATCAACGTGGCCTTGGACGATATGTCCGCCCAGACGCGTCCGGGCCGTGACGGCTCGCTCGAGGTTGACCGAGCTGCCCGGCTGCAGCGACCCCAGCGAAGTGCGGTCGAGACTTTCTTGCATCACGTCTGCGACGAACGAGTCGACTGTCCACTCCACCACGGTGAGGCAGCAGCCGTTGACCGCGATCGAGTCGCCGTGATGGGCGTCGGCTACCACGAGAGGTCCGCGAACGGATAATCGGATGGCGTCGCCTTGTGGCTCGAGACTCACCACCTCGCCGAGCTCCTCCACGATTCCGGTGAACATCAGTCAGGTCCTTTCAGACGAAGCCGTACGTCATCTCCAATTCGCGTCACGTCGATCAGGTCGAGTCGCAGCGCGTGAGCGATCGTGGTGATCCCGAGGTCAGCTACCGCCGACGAGCCTGATCCGAGCAGCACCGGAGCGACATACGCGATCGCCTCGTCGACGAGCCCGGCCGCCAGAAACGCGGCCGCCAGCCGGGGACCGCCCTCAAGCCACACGTGTGAGCACCCTGCAGCGGTGAGGCGGTCGAGCGCCTCGGTTGGCTCGCGTGTGTTGAGCAGGATCGTCGGCGCTGTATCGTCAAGCAGTGCTGCGTGGCTGGGCAGGCCACGGAGTCCCATGACGGCCCGCAGCGGCTGGCGCTCGACGGCCAGCGGCTGACCGTCGGCGTCCCTGACCGTCAGCCGTGGATCGTCGGCCAATGCCGTTCCGGTGCCGACGAGGATGGCGTCACATTCAGCCCGCAGCGCGTGTACGTCGGTTCGCGCCTCTGCTCCCGTAATCCACTGCGACGTGCCGTCCGCTGCAGCCGAGCGGCCATCAAGGCTGGCGGCAAATTTCCAGGTGATCTTTGGCCGCCCGTGGTGCAGCGAGAACGACCAGGCCTCGTTGAGCCTCGTAGCCTCGTCGGCGAGCACTCCCGACTCGACGTCGAGGCCAGCTCGGTGCAGGGCCACAGATCCGCCGGCAGCGACTTCGCTGGTGTCGGCTTGGGCGAAGACGACTCGCTTGACGCCCGCCGCGATCAGCGCCGCGGCGCACGGGCCTGTTCTTCCGACGTGGTTGCACGGTTCGAGCGTGACGACCACTGTTGCGCCTCGGGCCGCTGCAGCGACCTTGTGCAGGGCGTCGACTTCGGCATGGGGCGTCCCCGCGCCGCGGTGGTAGCCCTCACCCACCGCCTCACCGGATTCGTCGAGAATCACCGCACCCACGCGGGGATTGGGGCCAAGCGGAACGCCGGGGGTGGCCGCGACGGCGAGCGCGCGGCGCATCGCCGCAAGCTCCTGCTCAGTCACCACTGTCAACCCTTTCGCCCGTTCAGCTCGCGTCCCTCTCGGGAACACGTCCGGTGCGGACTGCCGGGGCTGCGAGGTCGACGCCGCCACCGCGGTTGGCCGCCGTGCACGTAAACTACGCGCACGGCATGGCGCCACGCGGCGACAACGGTGACGATCTCGGCGTGCTGCCTCTCATCCGGACTTTAACCGTCGGTACCGGAGTTCCACCGGTTCGGCCGGCCCCCGAGGGGGCAGGTTCGCGGACTATCACCGCCGGTTCGGACTTTCACCGACCCCGGAGC
>JACCZJ010000404.1 GCA_013696065.1 Nocardioidaceae bacterium | reverse complement strand
GGCCAGTCCGACGACGGCCCGGTCGGCCTGGAACTGCGCGAACGAGGACTCCAGCAGCTCGCGCGCCGTCTCGCGGCCCACCTGGCGGACCAGGTTGACCGCCATGTTGTATGACGGTCGAAACGATGAGCGGAGCGGATAGGTGCGCGTGGAGGCGAGCCCAGCGACCGCCTGCGGGTCGAAGCCGGGGGTCCACACCACGACGGCGTGGCCCTCGACGTCGATGCCTCGACGCCCTGCCCTGCCCGTCAGCTGGGTGTATTCGCCGGGCGTCACATCCGCATGAGCTTCGCCATTCCATTTCGACAGCTTGTCGAGGACCACCGACCGTGCCGGCATATTGATCCCGAGTGCCAGCGTCTCGGTGGCAAACACGATCTTGACTAGCCCCCGCGAGAACAGCTCCTCCACGCATTCCTTGAAGATCGGCAGCATGCCGGCATGGTGCGACGAGACACCCCGGGCCAGCGCCTCGGACCATTCGGGATAGCCGAGCACCTCCAGGTCGGAGTCGAGCAGCCGCGACGTCTTGGCTTCGACGTAGAGCCTGATCTCGTCGCGCTCGGCTTTGGTAGTCAGGCGCAGGTTGGTCTGGAGACACTGCTGCACGGCCGCGTCGCAGCCCTTGCGGCTGAAGATGAACATGATGGCTGGCAGCAGGCCTTCGCCGTCGAGCGCCTGCACCACGTCGGTGCGGCTTGGCACCAGCCCGCGGCCGGCGGCAGGCTGGTAGCCCCCCCGCTTACCTCGATGGTCGCGGGTTCGGGCTCTACGCCAGTCATTGCGTGCCACCTGGGTGAGTTCAGGGTTCACTCGATGTTGGGAACTCTCGACGTCAGCGAGCGAGTCGTACTCGTCGGCGAAGAGGTCGAACAATCGTTGCCCCACCAGCACGTGCTGAAACAGCGGAACCGGGCGACGCTCCTCCACGATGATGTCGTTGCTGCCCCGCACCGCGCTGAGCCAGTCGCCGAACTCCTCGGCATTGGAGACGGTGGCGGACAGCGATACCACCGCCACCGATTCGGGGAGGTGAATCATCACCTCTTCCCAGACGGCTCCTCGCGAGCGATCCGCGAGGTAGTGCACCTCGTCCATGACCACGAACCGCAGGCCAGACAATGTGCCCGAACCGGCGTACAGCATGTTGCGGAGCACTTCAGTCGTCATGACGACGATCGGGGCATCCCCGTTGATGGTGTTGTCTCCCGTGAGCAGCCCCACCTTTTTGGCGCCATAGCGCACGGTCAGGTCGGCGAACTTTTGGTTTGACAGGGCCTTGATCGGTGTCGTGTAGAAGCACTTGCCTCCTTGCTGCAAAGCAAGGTGCACTGCGAACTCCCCCACCAGGGTTTTGCCTGACCCGGTGGGCGCCGCCACCAGCACACCCCGACCGTGCTCGAGGGACTCGCAGGCCCGTCGCTGGAAGTCGTCGAGGGTGAAGTCATAGAGCTGCTCGAACTCAGTCAGTACGCTCATGCCGCTGCCACCACCACATCTACCGAGCCCGCTGCAACCTCCACACTCAAGGGCAGGGGACCCAGACGCTCACCGTCGGCGTAGGCAACCGCATCGGGGGCCTCCACCGTCACGCGTCGCACCCGATGGCGCGAATAGGCCGAATGGTTCACATGACTGCCATTGAACAGCCTCGGATAGACAGCCATCAGCTCTAGCCGGCTCATCGGACCGATCACGACCACATCCAAGAGGCCGTCGTCGACCTCTGCGCCCTCGCACATCTTCAGCCCACCCCCGTAGGTCGACGTGTTCCCCACCGCGACCAACATCGCCTCGACGCTCAGCCGGGTCCCATCCAAGGTCACGGTGTAGGGAATCGGCTCGAAAACGCCGAGTTCTGCGAGGGTCGCCACGATGTAGCGGAGTCGTCCGCTGGGCCTGCTCATAGCGTTTGCGCGTTCGTTGACCCTGCTGTCGAAGCCGCTTGCCAGGACGGTCAGATAGGAGCGCTCGCCGGCCCTGGCGGTGTCGATCGTGCGGGGTCGCCCAGTGAGGACCACGTCGGCGGCCGCTAGCAGGTCACCTCGGGGCAGCCCTAGCGCTCGAGCCGCGTCATTGCCGGTTCCCGACGGTATGACGGCCAGCGCCGTCGCGGAATCCACCACGGCCTGCAACGCCAGATGCACACTGCCATCGCCACCCATCACGGCTAGGACGTCATAGCGCTCTGCCACCGCGCGGTGTGCGAGCGCCGATGACTCCACTGCGTCACGACCCGACAGCACCGAAACGGCGAAACCACCTGCTGCCAGCCGATCGCGTACGGACAAGACAGCTGAGGATGACAATCCACGGCCCGACCTGGGGTTGATCAGCAAAGCCAGCCGCGAGGTCACGCTGGCGACAATACTTGCGCTGGGAAGTTCACCCGCGCCTACAGCGTGATCGACACGGTGAAGTTGTCGGACGGGGCACCCACCGACTTGGCCACGCGGCGTACGACCTC
>JACCZJ010000385.1 GCA_013696065.1 Nocardioidaceae bacterium | reverse complement strand
CAGCAGCACCGAGGTTCAGAAGCGGACGGCTGAGAGCGTCAGCGAGCAGTCCGCCGACGCCAGGTGATGCCGTAAGCGCGCCGCCCGCAAAGCGCGTGAGAAGGCCGACGAGAAGCAGCGTCGTTGGGCCCAGCAAGCCCGCCGGGCCGTCCTTCCGGCCCTGGTCAACCAACCGCGCGGGAGCACCAACGTGATCAACGAGTTGGCGACCGCGTTCATCGCTTGGAGACTCTGGCTAAGACTGACCGTTGCGGGGAAGACACGCTCAGTCGCGGCCCATCCATGTGGCGACGCAGGCCTCGTTGCCCTCGGCATCGGCCAGCACCCACCACGACGGCGCCTTCTCGTCTGTCACCAGGTAGCCGCCCGAAGCGATCATCGCCGCGATCCGTGCCTCGGCCTGGTCGTGAGCCACCCAGACGTCGATGTGGATCCGGTTGCGCTGCGGGCGCGGCGCGTCCATCTGCTGGAACCAGAACGACGGCCCGCGGCCGCGCGGGGCGATCAGGTCCTCGGCGCCGTCGCCCCGGTCCTGGTAGCCGAGCACGGCACGCCAGAACGGCATCACCTCGGGGCCGACAAGCGCATCGATCGTGACTTGGACGGTCTGCACGGCGGATGGGTCGGCGGGGACGCCCAGCTCGCACGCCACCGCCGAGATCTGCCGGGCCAGATCGACGTCGCGCTCGCTCAACCCGTCGACTTCATGCGTCCACAGCCGCACCGTCACGGCACCGTACCGCAGGTCGATGTCGGGGTGATGGTCCGCGGCGTCGGCCAGCCTTCCGATCGCGTCCACCAGTGCGACGCCCGCCGCGAAGGACCCGGTGCGGAAGAACGTGCACGCCCCATCGCCCAGCACTCGCCAGTCTTCGACGCCGTCGGCTTCGTGAAATTGTCGCGGCGAGATCCGCTCAATCATGGCTACTCCTCCGGCACCGCGCGTTCGATCACCACGTCGTCCACCCAGCCGGCATCCCAGATCGACCCCTGGTTCGGCTTGTGGGACGCTATCGTGTTGGCGAAGGCTGTGTCGGGCCGCCTGTTCCAAGGGGTGGCCGTTGCTGCATGGGCATTGGTGTTGAGAATGCGTTCGATCTGTTTAATGTGTGGACGTTCATGGCGAGCCAGCCACTCCGCATAGAACAGCACGGTCCGCTCGAGTACCCTTCCCGCACCCGTGACTGTCGCCGCACGTGACCAGCCTTCGTGCGACAACGGTTCCAGCACTGCCAATAGATCGGCACGCTGCGTGGCAAACGAGCGGAACGAGGGCCGGAATTCCAGTTCGACATAGTCGGTCTTCTTGATCCAGGTGCGCGGATTGACAGCCCGCAGCGTCGGCGTGTCCTCGGCGATCATCGCCACGATGCAATTGCCCCAGACGTCGGCACACGCACGGAGATGGGCAAGCACCTCGTTTGCGGACCACCCACCGTCGTCCGGGGTGGATTGAGCCGGTTCCAGCCCGGCGGTAATCGCGGCGATACGCGGCGGCGTCTCTCCGAGCAGGGTCAGAACCTGCTCAATCGTCAGTGATCTGCTGGGCACGTGATGTCATCCTTTCGGCCACACCAACAAAGCTCGTTGACCTTCAATCGATCAGCCTCGCCGATTCGGCCGGAAAACGTGGGGCTCGACGTCAAGGCACGCTCGTGGCCGACGCTCAACTGCACCACCGGCCGTCGGAGCGCGATCTACTGACGGAAGGCGGCTCCGGGAGACGGGGATCCGCTCGGTCATGCCCGACCTGGTGACGGTGGGGGCTCGTAGGGATAGGGACTGTCAGTTGGGTCCTCCCCGGTGAGCCCGTCAACCGACTCCCGGATGAGGTCGGCGTGGCCGACGTGCCGGGCGTACTCCTCGATCAGGTCGATCAGGATGCGCCGCAGGCTCGGCGCCCGCCCGTCGGGCCAGGTGCGCCGTGCCAGTTGATCCAGGCCTCCCTCGGCCAGCGCCTCCGCGACCAGGGAGCGCGAGCGGGCCACTGCGTCCTGCCAGAGCATTTGGAGTTGCTCGGGGGAGTCCTCGGCGGCTGTGTGCCATTCCCAGTCGGGCTCGGCCTCCCAGTCCACCGTGTCCCACGGGGGCCCCGGCTCCCGCCCGTGCAGCCGCCCAGAGAAGTAGTTGTCCTCGACGAGGGCGAGATGCTTGAGCAGCCCACCCAGGGTGATCGACGAGGCGCCCACCTTCGCCTGCAGGCTGGCCGCGTCAAGGCCGCCGCACTTCCACGCGAAGGTCGCGCGCTGGCGCTCCAGGGAGCCCAGGAGGGTGGCGGTCTCGTCGCCCGCGACGGGGGGTTCCGGGTGACCCTGCTTATCCGCTTGAAACTCGAACATCTTCATCCCCTCTATCCGAACGTATAACCCCTTCTGTTGAGCATAGTGCCGGAGCAGTTACGATAGGTCCCAAAGTACCACGAGTCTTCGCGCGATGACCGCAACCTGGCTGACCCAGTCCTGATGGCAGCCTATCTTGCCAGCATCAGTGCAAATACGTCTCGATTATTCGTTGAATCTACGGGTTGGCCACTGTCGAGGCCAGGATCGCCCGCCCGAGCTCCTCGGGCAGGGTGAACTGCGGCCAGTGGCCGGTGGGCAGCTCGACGTAGTCGATTGCCGCGATGACTGCGTCGACGTGGTCGCGCAGGGTGATCTCGGAGCGGTCGGCGTCCCGGGATGCCATACCGGGCAACGTGATGGGGTGCGTGCGGTGAGCCGCCTGCTGGAGGACGGGAACGACCTTCTCCCACGACGATCCATCGAGCCAGAGGCCGGGAATCAGGATGAAGTTCATGCTCGTGGCGTCCCTCCTGGTGTGATGCGAGTCGGACGAGCCCGTGGCCTACAATCCACCACTACAGATTGATCCAAGATAGCAGGACGGTCCAGGTATGTCGAGCAGTACTGAGATTCCGGTTCTACCAATAATCGGGAGCTACGCCGCGAGTGCGGTAGGGGGTGTCGGTGCCTCCCTCGCCCCGTTGATCTGCCGTACCCGTACCGCCACCACAGCGTTGACATTCTCCCGCTTCCAGCGCATCCCGCGCCGCTTTGCTCGCCAATTGATCACCAGCTCCACCAGCCCGCTGCCGACGGGCAGCCACAACTTCCGCC